>CALFXN010000224.1 GCA_937957815.1 uncultured Synergistales bacterium | reverse complement strand
AGGTCTCAGGCGTCTATAATAAATTAAAAGGCGTGAAAAGAAAACACTCGAAGCGTCATCCGGCAAATGGGAACGGCCTCTCTGGACAATTCAGGGATGACGGGCTATTGTTTTTAAGATCGGCGAAGAACTTCCGGAGGAGTGTGACATACCCGTGCGAACGACCCTCGATCATTGGAACAGCGACCCCGAAATGGCCGTCCATCTGCAGCGCGCGGGATCTTCCATAGAGACGATCGCGAAGCTCCGCGATTCAAGGGAATCGCAGGACCGGATCACCGTCAAGCACCTGCGCCAGGAACTGAGCGCGCTCTACTGGACGCTGGCGACTCGAATCCTCGAGGTCCGCTCGTCCGAAGAACCGGAGCAGCTCGTCTTCGACGAAAACGAACGTCTCTTCCTCGACACGGGTTTTTTCTGCGACGAGTTAGCGCCGATGCCCGAGGGAGCCTCCGGCTGGATCGGACAGGACTCCCCTCTCGGGCTCTTCCAGATCTATACGTTCAGCGACTATCTCGCGGAACTCTACTCCCTGATCAACGACCGGCCGGCCCCGAACGACCGGAGCGGATACACGGCCCTCACGCGGATAGATGCGTTCGAGCGCAGGCTCGACGCGCACCGGCAACGACTGCAGGTCTTTCTCAACGGCGCGCTCGCGAAGTGCAGCGGCATCAGGCCGGATGAGGTCCGGACCCTCGCGGAGCACCTTTCGTCGTCGATCGGTGGGTACATCGAAGTCGTTCTCCGGACCCGGAACTTCCGGGAAAGCGAAGGCGCCGAGCGACAGCGGATGTCCGTCGAACACAGGCAGTTCCACGACGCCGAGACGCAGCTGACCGTCATGCTGCGCACGGCCGTCGAAGGCGGGGCGCTCGACGAGACCGAGACGAAACGCGTCCTCTCGATGCTCGAGGCGACGAAGGAGTGCGCCCGCAATCTCGTCTTCATCCGGCGGGAACTCTCGCGCTGGGAGTTCCGGTCGCGAAAGTTCCGGGACACCTACTCGAAGGAGTCGCTGCCCGCGCGCCGGGTCGCGCTGCGGACGGCGCTCGAGACGAAAAAGGAGTATGCCGAGCTCACGGCGAAGATCGCGCGTCTCGAACCCTCGCCGCTCTGCGAGAAGGACATGACCCCGATGCCGCTCCGGACGGGCGGGGAAATCCTCGAACGACTTTCGAACCGCGACTTCGCGATGTTCTCCGTCGCGCGCGTCCGGATGTACGGTATCCCGCGGGTTATCATGGTCCCCGGACGCGGATACGGCACCTACGACTGGAGCGACAACACGCTGCTGATTCCCGTCTACCCGAACTACAGCGCGGACCGGGCCGTCTCCTACGCGCTCGGCACCTTCCGCTGGGACAGCGACGAAGACCGGGACATCAAGAACGGGTACGAACTCATCCCCGATAACAGAGGGAAATCCATCGTCGACCTCGCGCAGTCCTTCTACAAGGATTACTATCTCTGGCTCACCAAGGAACAGCAGGGGTACCGGATCCTTCCCCGCCACACGCACAAGGCCTTTCAGCAGATTTTCGCGCAGAAGATCGAGGAGTGATCCTCGCCGCGCCTACCCGTTCCGAAGACGCCGGAACGCCCCGATGATCGCCGAGGCGGAGCGACGGATATCGTCGTCGGTCGTCGGCCAGCCGGATACGGAGATCCGCATTCCGGCGGCGCCGCGCCAGTTTGTGCCGCCCGCCCAGCAGGTTCCCTCATCCTGGACGGCCGCGACGACCTTTCGCGTGAACGCGTCCGCGTCGCGATCCTGCGGAAGGAAGCGGACGACGACCTGGTTCAGGACGACACGATTCCGGATCTCGATGCCGTCTTCCGCAGCGAGCAGCTCCGCCATGAGGCGGGCCTGACGGCAGTTCCGCCCGACGAGTTCGGCGACGCCGCGTCGTCCGATCGACAAGAGCGCCGCATACAGCGGAAAGGCGCGCGCACGGCGCGAAGACTCCGGAACCCAGTGGTTCGGCTCGCGGACTTCGCCCGGAGTCCGGACGTAGTAGGGAGCTTCGATGGTCATACTCGCGCGATGCGCCGCCGCATTCGCGACGATCGCGATTCCCGAGTCGTACGGGACGTTGAGCCACTTGTGGGCGTCGGTCGCCCACGAGTCCGCGCCGTCGACGCCGCGCGTCAGAGCCCGCATCGATTCCGACGCTGCGGCCCAGAGGCCGAAGGCACCGTCGACGTGAACCCAGCAGCCGTGTTCCTTCGCCGCGGGGACGATTTCACAAAGCGGGTCGAAAGCCCCGGAGTTGACGTTTCCGGCCTGCGCGCACACGATCGACGGGCCGGATATTTCCGAAAGGAGTTCGCGGAGCGATCCGGGGAGCATCCGCCCCTGATCGTCGACATCCGCGAGACGTACGGTATCCTGTCCCAGACCGAGCATCCGGAGGGCGGCGAAGAGCGTCGCATGCGCCTCCCGCCCCGCGATTACGGTCACGACCGGAGCGCCGCAGAGCCCCTTGCGCTCGACGTCCCACCCGACATCGCGAAGCACCTGATGGCGTGCCGCGGCGAGACAGGTGAAATTCGCCATCTGGCACCCCGTCACGAAGCCGACCCCCGCCCCGCGGGGCAACCCCAGAAGCGACAGGATCCAGCCCGCCGCGACCTCTTCGGCGGCCGCGGCGGCCGGAGACGATACCGCAAGCACGGCGTTCTGGTCCCACGCGGAGGTCATGATGTCGGCGCACAGCGCCGCAGGAAGGCTTCCCCCCGTCACGAAACCGAAATATCGCGGTCCCGCGGACGCGACGAGCCCCGGTTCGGCCCCCCGAACAAGGACGTCGAGCGCGACTCTCGCTCCGACTCCTTCCTCGGGAAGATCCCGCGACAGGCGATCCAGACATTCCCCGAACGACGCCGTCGCCCCCGCGTGTCGCGTGCCGACGCCGTCGAGATAGTCACCCGCGAGGGTTGCCGCATACTCCAGAAGATCCTTCACATACGTCCGCTCCCTTCGTTCCGTCACCCGAGGGCGACGTCGAGAATCATCATCGTCGTGAATCCGAGCATGACGCCCATCGTGGCGAGGTCGCCGTTTCCTCCCTGCTGCGATTCCGGGATGACCTCCTCGACGACGACGAAGATCATCGCTCCGGCCGCGAATGCCAGTGCGAACGGAAGCAGCGGACGGGAATACGACACGAGGACGGCGCCGAGAACTGCGAAAATCGGTTCGACCACTCCCGACAGCTGTCCGTAGAAGAAACTCTTCCACTGCGACAGTCCCTCGCGCCGAAGCGGCATCGCGACCGCGATCCCTTCGGGGAAATTCTGGATCCCGATACCAAGGGCGAGTGCGGCCGCGCCGGCCAGCGATGCGGACGGGATGCCGTACGCCACTGCCCCGAACGCGACGCCGACGGCCATCCCTTCCGGGATGTTATGCAGCGTAATCGCGAGAACCAGCAGCGTGGTGCGCTTCCATCGCGTCGGGAGTCCTTCGGCGTCGGCCATCGGCAACCCGAGATGCAGGTGCGGCATCAGCCGGTCGATAAGCCGCAGCACGACGCCTCCGAGCAGGAACCCTGCGGCTGGCGGCAGCCACGAAGGGTACCCGAGCTCCGCGGACATCTCGATCGCGGGGGACAAAAGCGACCAGTAGCTCGCGGCGATCATCACGCCGGCAGCGAAGCCGAGCATGACGTCGAGCGTCCTTTGCCCCGGGTCGCGCCGGAGAAAGACGACCGCGGCGCCGAGGGCGGTCATTCCCCACGTGAAGAACGTCCCGAGAAGCGTCTGGGCAATCGGTGACAACGATGAGAACCCGAAATCCATCGCGATATTCCTCCCGTCGCTTTTTTTCTACTTTAGCAGAAGCCTTTCCGTCAGGAAAGGTCGTCCCTCAGCAAGGGCATCGTGGAACACCGTGGTCCGCCACCCCCCTTGGTCAATTCGTCCGCCTCGACCGCGACGACCCGGATGCCACCCCGCTCGAGGGCACGGATCGTCGCGACGTTCCGGTCCCAGATGCAGACCTTTCCCGGTTCGAGATTCACGGTATTGCCTCCCGACCCCGCGCGCTGTTCCGCGAACGCGACGGCCTCGCTCTCGTCGCCCCCGACCTTGATGATTCGGATCGCGTCGAGCTTCAGAACGCGCTTCAGCGTCTCGAAAAGCGAGTCCTCGCGAGTGATCCGGATCCGTCCTCCCCGGCCGGGAGTGAGATGGAGCACCGTGAGCTTCCGTTCCATGTAGGGGAAGAAGAGAAACGCGTCGCGGTCGATCATGTTGAGGAACATATCCATGTGAACGGAGAGCCCGATATTGTCCCTGTCGCTCAGACGCGGATTCTCGAACATCAGCGCGATGAC
>CALFXN010000223.1 GCA_937957815.1 uncultured Synergistales bacterium | reverse complement strand
CTGAAGTTTGACGGATGGACCTTCAGAAGCATCGCCGTTTCCTGATTGATTGCGCCGATGTAGTCCTTCAGGTGCGTGCGGTTCGTGGTTCCGACTTCCGCGAGGCGGGCTCCGGAAAAAGCCATGACGTCGGGGATTCGGAACGAACCTCCGATCTCAACGAGTTCTCCTCTCGAAACGACAACCTCCCTGTCGCGCGCCAGCGCAGCGAGACACAAGAGGACCGCCGCGGCATTGTTGTTGACTACAAGGGCGGCCTCAGCTCCCGAAATTTCCGAGAGAAGCCATTCGATGTGGTCGTTCCTGTGACCCCGCTCTCCGGCGGACAGATCGTATTCGAGCGTGCTGTACGCGCGCGCGACGTCCGAAACGGAACGGACAGCCTCATCCGAAAGGCAGGAGCGGCCGAGATTCGTATGTACCACAACCCCGGTCGCGTTGACGACGGGACGAAGGCTCGGACGTCCCCGCCGGAAGAATATCGCGGCCACTCTCCGGTTGATCGCCTCCATAGAGGTATCTTCTTTCACGCCATTCCGGATTCCTTCGCGGATATCACCGACGATGGACGTGAACACCCGTTTTACCGTCTCTCTTCCGAGCGAGTCGATCCACTCCGCAAGCCACGACTGATCGAGAAGGGAATCCATCGGCGGGAGTCCTCTCAGACGCGCCTGGGAATTCGGTTCAGTCATCATGTTTCATGACCTCCCTTTTGAAAGAAACGTTTTTCCCTGTAACTGCAAGGAACGATGCTATAATTGTACCTTAGTTTTGGAAATGGAATATATCTCTCCCTTGCGGAGAATTGTTCAGGTGATCCGATGACAGAAGCATACGATTTTCGCGGAAAATCCTCCGATAAAGCCATAGAGTCCGTCCGTGCCATTTCGACCGCTGACGCGGATGCCTTTTCCGTCCTTCTCGACAATCCCATGGTCGCTTCGAAGGTTCGGACTTCGCTCGAGGAAAACGGGTACGACGTCAGCATCGAAGACGATGAGGGAACCGTCGTCCTGAAGGCGTATCCTCCCGCTCCCGGAGCCCCCTCCGTGAAATCCACGCGCAAGACCGCTCCCGCAAATCGTCAGAAAAAAGCACCGGCGCCGCAGATCGCTTCCCCTCAGGCACACCCGGTGTTCGGCGGATGTACGATACTTTTGTCCGGGAGAACCATCGGCGGAAGCGACGAGGAACACGGAGAGAACCTCGCGATGTCATTCCTTGCGTCGCTGAATCACACCACGCCGATCCCCCAGACGATCATCCTGATGAACGAAGGCGTCAAACTCGCCGTCAGAGGTACAAAAACCTGTGATGGAATCGCCGCCTTGAATCGACGCGGGTGTCGGGTGCTGCTGAACAGAGATTGCGTGACGCATTTCGGTATCGAAGAGGTGCTCGGCGTCGGGAATATCGTCTCGTTTCAGGATATCACGACGACGCTGCTTCGCTCGGAACGAACGCTGTCCTTCTGATTTCAGGATTGTTCCGTCTTCCAGGGAAGACTGTCGAGAAGCACGTCGAGAAGCATGACAAGCGCGTCCGGAGACGGCACATCGGGCTGGAGTCGTTCCGTCAGGGTCTGTGCACCCGGGAGGTATGCGACTCGCAACGAATCGTCGATGATGTCTTTCGCTGCGTAATCCATCTCCTCGTCGAACAGGAGAACCCACCCTGGAGTCGCGATCCCGATCAGATCCCAGTCGATTCCCTTCGGGTAACTCGAAAGGATCATTCCGTTGTAGTTTCTCCCCGTCTTTGACCTCCAGCGCTCCGTAATCCATCTCGCCCGGCCTTCCATCGTATCCGCCGCGATCAGGACGGCGGGGCGTTCATATACGTACGATGCATACACCCGAGTGATCAGACTGGCAGTAAAAAGACCGGCGGCGCTTTTTTCGTCGCCGATGTAGTCGAGTGCGCCTTTCAGCGAGTCGGCGACGCTCACCGTATACCCCGGGATCTTCGTCGCAGACGGCTGATACGAAGAAAGAGTCAGAAGCAGATTTTCAAAAATCGTTTCCTCGTCCGTTTCGAAGAGAATCAGTCCATATTGCATGGAAGCCCTCCGTTATCGTTCCGGCTCAGAGAATCTCTTCCCAGATGCGGTTGGCGATCCGCATTCCGCGCGGGGAAAGCGCCACATACTCGCTGTTGCGAACGAAAAAAAACGATGGAAAGGAATCGAGAATTCCCAAAACCCGGTCGAGAGATTTCGTTCCGAAACGTACACCAAACTCAGCAAACGCGATCCCACGGCGCGTCCTCAGCGCCAGAATCGCCGCTTCCCTGGCTTTCGCTTCCGGAGGGAGATCCTCGATCGAATCGGACGGCGATTCTCCCGCCTCCAGCCGACGGATATACTCCCTTCCCTCGGAAACGTTCGTATACCTCAGGCCGGCAAGGTGCCCCGAAGCGCTCGCTCCGACCGCCAGGACGTCGGTCTCGTCCCAATAGGCCATATTATGGCTGCATTCAGCTCCATCTCGCGCAAAGCTCGCGATTTCGTACTGGAACATCATCTTGCGGGGAAGGTACCACTGTGCGAAGCGATAAAACGGATACCCGTCGGTCATATCCGCAGGAGGCGTCGTCCCCCAGGGCGTTCCGGGCTCTATCGTCAGGTGGTATGTAGAAATGTGTTCGGCTCCGGCAGCGAGAACTCCGTCGAGAGACTCCCTGAAAGAACGGAGCGTCTGGCCTGCGATTCCGAACATGATATCGGCGCTGCACCTGAACCCGGCCTGGGCTGTTCTTTCCACGGCATCGATCGCTTCCCTTCCGCCATGAGGTCTCCGAAGCCAGGAAAGTTCACGATCATGGACACTCTGAACCCCGATGCTGACCCTCGTTATGCCGTTCTTTCTCCAGAGGTCCAGATGTCCGGATTCCAGACTGCCGGGGTTCGCCTCGACGCTTGCCTCGAAAGACGCTCCGAAATCGAAGTATCGCCAGAGGATTCCGAAAAGGAGCTCCCATTGTCGGACGTCGAGAATCGTCGGCGTTCCGCCGCCGATGTAGAGAGTGTCGAAACGATGCTTTCCGGAGAAGGTCTCCGACCAGAAACGGCACTCGCAATCCATCGCGTCGAGATACCGGTCGATTTCTCCCGTCTCAGGAACGGAACTCGAAAAGGCACAGTAGGGGCACTTCCGCACGCAAAACGGCAGATGAACGTACAGGGAACGCGGCGTTGCCGCGGCAAGCCGCTCCATCGGCAACGGAACGCGGACGTCTATGCGTCTTCCCCTTCTTCCACCCTGAGGAAAGCGAGGAACGCCTCCTGCGGGATTGAAACCTTACCGATCTGCTTCATCCGCTTTTTGCCCTCTTTCTGTTTCTCGAGGAGTTTTCGCTTTCGTGAGATGTCGCCGCCATAGCACTTCGCGAGAACGTCCTTTCGCAGCGCTTTGATATTCTGCCGGACGATGATTCTCTTTCCGATGGATGCCTGGATCGGCACCTCGAACAATTGCTGCGGAATGAGCTCCTTGAGCTTGCGGACGACAGCCTGCCCCCTGTGGTAGGCAGCATCCCTGTGGCAGATGAAGGAGAAAGCGTCCGCCGCCTCTCCGCCGATGAGAACATCCACGCGAACGAGATCGGCGGAGCGGAAGCCGCGATACTCGTAGTCCAGCGACGCGTATCCGCGCGTCAGCGACTTCATTTTATCGTGGAAGTCGATGATGAATTCCGCAAGCGGAAGGTCATAGAAGAGACGCGCCCTTTCGGGCGAGAGATAGTCCATTGAGATGAATGTTCCCCGCTTGTCCTGGCAGAACTGCATGACTTTTCCGACGAACTCTGTCGGAACGAAACACGTCAGTCGAATGATCGGCTCCCGGATCTCGCGGATTTCGGACAGCTCGGGGAAGTCGGAAGGCCTGTTCGCCTCGATGACATCTCCGTTCGCCGTCACGACTTCGTAGACGACGTTCGGGGACGTCGCGACGAGTTCGACGTCGAACTCCCGACGGAGACGTTCCTTGGAGACATCCATATGCAAAAGGCCGAGGAAGCCGCACCGGAAACCGAATCCCAGCGCCACGGACGTCTCGGGAACGAACGTGATCGAGGCGTCGTTCAACGTCAGTTTCTCGAGTGCGTCCCTGAGTTCCGGGTACTCGTCGCGTTCGATCGGGTAGAAACCGCAGAAGACGACGGGCTTGACGCGTCGGTAGCCAGGCAAAGCTTCGGGCGCGGGACGGAGCGCATCGGTCACCGTATCTCCGACGTGAGCCTCCGCGACAGTCTTGACATTTGCGATGAGATACCCGACTTCTCCACAGGAGAGGCGATCGACGGGAACGTACGAAGGCCGGAAGACGCCGATTTCCTCAACGGGATAATCGCGCCCCGAAGCCATAAACCGGATACTCATCCCGGCCCGGACCTCTCCCTCGACGACGCGGATGTAACAGATGACGCCCCTGTAGTTGTCGTAGATCGAATCGAAGATCAGCGCCCGAAGCGGTGCGTCTGATTTCTCTTCCGGAGGACGGACCGACCGCACAATCCGTTCGAGGATATCGTCGATCCCCGTCCCGTCCTTGGCGCTCGCCAGAATGGCGTCCGACGCGTCCAGGCCGATGGCGTCCTCGATCTCTTTCTTGACCGATTCGGGGTGCGCCGAAGGAAGGTCGATCTTGTTGACGACGGGAAGGATATCGAGCCCCTGCTCGACGGCCATATACGCGTTGGCCACCGTCTGCGCCTCCACACCCTGCGAGGCATCGACGACGAGCACGGCCCCCTCGCACGAGGCAAGCGAACGCGAAACCTCATATCCGAAATCGACATGCCCCGGCGTGTCGATGAGATTGAGGACGTACGCCTCTCCGTTTTTCGCCGTATAGTCCATGCGAACCGGGACGAGCTTGATCGTAATGCCGCGTTCCCGTTCGAGCTCCATCGAGTCGAGAATCTGGTTTTTCATGCCCCTCTTGTCAATCGTCCCCGTTCGCTCTAGAAGGCGATCGGCAAGCGTCGACTTCCCGTGGTCGATATGGGCGATGATGCAGAAGTTCCGTATACGTGCAGTGTCCATCCCTGATGTATCCTCCCGATCAAGAGCCGTTCCCCGTTCTGTGTCATTTCGTGGCCTTCGATTTCACGCAGAGAGTTCATACCATGGACCCGTCTCTTTGTAAAGGAAAAGAGAGACTGGAAAGCATCTTGACTTTCATGCGTTATATCATAATAATGTTCGTAATATAGCCCGACGGAGGTGTCATTCTGTGGATAAAAGAGAGCTTATGTACGAAGGCAAAGCCAAGAAGATGTTCTCAACCGAAAATCCCGGCATCATGCTCGTGGAATACAAGAACTCCCTGACCGCTTTCAACGCACAGAAGAAGGATTCCATCGAAGGAAAAGGAGAACTGAACAACAGAATTTCGGCGTGGCTTTTCACGTATCTCGCAAAGGAAGGGATTCCGAACCACTTCATACGGACTATCGACGAAACACACCAGCTTGTAAGAAAGGTCCGGATCCTTCCGGTGGAGGTCGTCGTCCGGAACATCACGACCGGAACGCTCTGCAAACGCCTTGGCGTTCCTGAAGGCATCACGCTCCCCCGTCCTCTCGTCGAATTCTATCTGAAGAACGACGAACTCGGGGATCCCCTGATCACCGAAGACCATGCCGAACTGTTCGGCTGGGCGGACCGGAAACAGATCGACGAGATCAAGGGGATCGCTCTCTCGATCGACAGGATTCTCGGAAAATTCTTCGACGAAAAGAACATCGTTCTCGTCGATTTCAAGCTCGAATTCGGCATCGACTCCGAGGGAAAACTCCTCCTTTCCGATGAGATCTCTCCCGACACATGCCGTTTCTGGGACAAGGAGACGAAAATGAAACTCGACAAGGACCGCTTCCGGAAGGATCTCGGCGACGTTCTCGGAGCATACCGCGAGATCTGGGCGCGGATTTCCGGACAAAGGATCTGAGCCATGCTGTATCACGCCAGCGTTCTCGTCTTTCTCAAGGAAGGCGTCCTCGATACGCAGGGAAAGGCCGTCGGCGCCGTCCTTCACGATGCGGGACACGCGGAGGTCCGCGACGTCAGGATCGGAAAATACATCAGACTCAGGATAGAGGCCCCGTCGCTCGAAGACGCGACGCGTTCCGCCCGCACGGTCTGCGACGATCTTCTCGTCAACGGGATCATTGAGGAATTCACCGTCGACGTGCGCGAAGAGGACGACGCCTGATGAGAGCGACCGTCATCGTCTTCCCCGGAAGCAATTGCGACCGGGACGTCGGACACGCGATCCGCCTCGTTCTCGGAACGGAGACGGATTTCGTCTGGC
>CALFXN010000222.1 GCA_937957815.1 uncultured Synergistales bacterium | reverse complement strand
CGCTGCCCGGTTCCCCGCAGATGCTCTCGACCCGCACGATATCGCCTGGCTGCACCCGATACTGCTTTCCTCCCGTTTCAACTATCGCGTACATTACTTGTCCTCCCTTCGCCGGAGAAGGCGCCTTTTAGGCTTTCTGGCCTGCTCCATGCGACATACCCGATTATATATCGGGAAACTGCATAATCCGAAATATTTTAGCCATTCTCCGCGTATTCGTCAATTCATGAGATGTTCTCCCCGGAGAATTCGTCGTGCGTGATCCTGAGCTTCCTTCAAATCCGGATCTCCCGACAGCATTCTCGCGATTTCCCTGACACGTTCATCTCCCCTGACTTCGCGAATCAGGCTTTCGGCGCCTTCCCGTTCGACGAGAAAGTGCTGGTCCGCCAAGGAAGCCAGCGTCGCTTCGTGTGTTACGAGGAGAATTCTGCACGATCTGGAGAGTTCACGAAGCCGTAGACCCGTGAGGAGCGCCGCCTGACCGCCGAGTCCCGCTTCGACCTCGTCGAATACGAGTGTTTCCGGGAGGAGCTCTTCGGGCATCGCGACCTGCAACGCGAGGAGGAGACGGCTCAGTTCTCCTCCCGAAGCGACCCGCTGGACCGGGAGAAATCGCTCTCCGTCCGGGGAGAAGAGAAAGGACACAATATCGGCCCCGGTGCTTCGAATACGCTCCTGCGGTTCGATGTCGATCCGAAAAAGCGTTCCGGACATCGCGAGTTCCCGGAGTGTCTCCGTTACCTTCCGCTGCAACCCTGAAGCAATCAATCGACGCGCGTCCCTGAGCGCGAGGGCTGTCCTGCTTGCCTCTTTCTTCAGTTTCAGGATCTCGTTCTGAAGACTCTCCACTTCGGCATGCGATGAGGAAAGCCAGGATAGTTCCGATTGAGCGCGTCGAGAATATTCGATGAGTTCGCCGGATGACGAGAGTCCGGCCTGCCTGAGGGTTTTTCTGTAGAGTCCGAGACGTTTTTCGTGGTCTTCGAGTGCCGTCTCCGCTACGTCAAGTTCCCGCGGGCCGAAGAGATTTTCGAGAGCATGAAGAGATTGGCGGATCCGCGAGACGCCTTCGTCGGCGGCAATCGCGAGCTCGTGAGCGAGATTTTCCGGAAGGACGGACTGAAGGGCCGAAAGCGTTTGTTCCAGTTCGTCGAGAATTCCCGGCTCACTCTTCCCTCCCGTCAGGCGAAGGAAGTGCTCGGATACACGCCGCATCGCATGGACACGTTCCTGCAATTCCAGCCGCAAAGTCTCCCACTCCCGGTCGCATTCCGGAGTGAGACTCAATGAACGAAGCGCCGGAAGAATCTTGTCCGCAGACGAGTAGGTGTTTTCTATTTCCTTGCGTTTTTTCTGGATATCTCGGAGCAATCGCTCTTTGGAAATTGCGTCGGTCCAGTAGGAAAGGAGCGCTCCTTTGAGTTTTGCGAGAGCTTCTCCGCCGGATGCGTCGAGAATAGCCATCTGGTCGTCGGGGTCCAGAAGACGCATTTGAGCGAACTGGCTCTGGATGCGGATATGGGGTTCCATAAGTCGTTCGAGAGAGGAAAGGGTGACGGGGCGATCCTGGACGTACGTCCGGTTTTTCCCCGACGCGCTTATGATCCTCCTGACGAGGATCGGTTCTTTCTCGTGAAATTGCGGAGCCATTCGCGCAGAGTCAAACGAATAAAAAACTTCCGCTTGTTCCGTTCCGGCTCGAAGAATGCTCGCGGATGAACGGACGCCGGTCAGGAGCTCGAGAGCCCTGACGATGCTGCTCTTTCCCGCGCCGCTTTCCCCCGTGACGGCGATGAACCTCCCCTCGAGAGCGATGCGTGCGTCTGTGATCCCGCCGATGTTGGAAAATATCAGTTCGCCGGTCATCGACCCTATTCCTTTTCGTACAGAATCGTGCCGGTCCCCCATCGAAATTTCTCCTGCACGAGGGCGAAGAACCGTCGATGAGGAAGCACGATCATGCGAACGTGCTTCTCTTTCGAAAGGGAGATTTCAATTCTGTCTCCGGGCAGCAATTCGTAGCCGAGCTGACCGTCCTGGGTAAGCAACAGATCTCTGTGATTTCCTCTG
>CALFXN010000221.1 GCA_937957815.1 uncultured Synergistales bacterium | reverse complement strand
AGATAAGGCCACGTGACTGGAGTTCAGACGTGTGCTCTTCCGATCTAAAGCTTCTGAAACAGGCGCTCGACGATGTAGTGAGTTCCTGCGTCAACAGCGTCGGCGTCGAGGTCAACACCGCGAGCAGACAACTGCTCGCGTCGGTGTCCGGACTGGGATCGGGGCTCGCTGCTGCCATCGTGGCCTACAGGCATGAAAACGGTCCGTTTCGGACGCGATCGGATCTTCGCAAGGTCCCGCGACTCGGTCCAAAGGCGTTCCAGCAGTCCGCGGGATTTCTGCGTATCCGCGCCGGAGAGCGCCCGCTCGATGCAAGTGCCGTCCACCCGGAAAACTACGGGATCGTCGAACGAATGGCAGGGGATCTCGGCTGCACGATTGCGGACCTGCTCGGCGACGAATCGACGCGGAGCAAAATCGACATCGACCGGTATGTCTGTCCCGAGGCTGGAATTCCGACGCTGCGGGATATCCTCGCTGAGTTGGCGAAGCCCGGACGGGATCCCCGGGCTTCGTTCGAGGCGATCCCGTTCGCGGAAAATGTCCGGGAGGTCACCGACCTGTCGGCGGGAATGGTATTGACGGGTGTCGTCACGAACGTCACGGCCTTCGGAGCCTTTGTCGACATCGGCGTCCACCAGGACGGCCTCGTTCACGTGAGTCAGCTTGCCGATCGCTTCGTTTCGAATGCCGCCGATGTCGTTCGCGCCGGACAGCGTATCCAGGTGACCGTCCTCGATGTCGATCTTCGGCGGCGACGAATCTCTCTATCGATGAAATCGCAGAAAATGAAGAGCTGAGAACGCGGGCGGGGTTCTCCTTTCAAAGCGTGGGATCCGGTTTCCCGTCAGGCGGGCGTCCGCGGTGCGCGATCGTTTTCCGTTCCGTAGCCTTCGGCGATGGCCCGCAGAAGAATCTCGGTCTCGGCCATGTTCTCGCCGAGACGACAGGCGATCTCCTGAACGGTGGCGAGATTTTTCCGGATGACTTCTTCGGCCCTGTGGGCGATCTGGTCCCTGCGGAGTTCGCGCCTCGTGACATCGAGAATGACCGCGCCGACAGTCTGATGTGGTTCGATCGAAAAGATCGTGATTTCGAAAAGCTGCTCCCCGAGCGCGAAATGATCGAAATGGATGTCGCGGTCGGTTTCGAGGACACCCCGGAAGATATTCGCGATGGCAGGGGCGAGCTTTTCGATGTCGGCGCCGCGCAACCCGTCGGTCGTCAGGTAGAGCGCCCGGATCTCCTCGCCCATGAGGGCGGCGAACCGTTCGTTGCACTCGACGATCGAGAGGTTCTGGTCGACGATCGCCACGCCGGACGGCATGCATCGCAGGATGGCGTTTGCTTTTTTCTGCGCTTTTTTGCGCATATAGGAGACGCACATCGTAACCTCGGCGCTTCCGCGAAGCAATGCCCTCGCGAACTCCCGACAGGTGTCGTAGCCGCATCCGCCGCAGTTCATCTCGTCTTCCTTCCTGATCTTGCCGACGAGTCGGAGCGCGCCGAGTATCTCTTCCTCGGTGACCGGAACATCGGGAAGAGCCGCCGGCGCGAAGTGTTCTCCCGGATCGATCCGATTCGTCCTTCCGGAGGCTTCCGAAAGATTCCCCGCACGCTTTTTGACGTCCATCCACCGCGCGAACGCCGGACGGGAAGACGCGGACGCGGGACCGTTGATGCACCCTCCGGTGCAGGCGAGGCACTCCGCGAAGACCGGGGCGTCAAACCGTTCGGGACGGACATCCTCGAGAGCCAGACGGATCGTGTCGAGCCCGGAGAGCGTGACGAACCTGACGTCCCGGCAGCGACCCGACGCGCGGATCGTATCGTTCATGCCACCCTCGGCGGGGTAGTGCGTCCCCTCTTCGGCCGAATACGGAAAGAAAGTTCCGTCGCTTTCGGGAAACGTCAGGGGATCGACGGAATCCTCTTCGAGCCACTTCCGGAGGTCTTCGAAGGTTAGAGCCGCGTCGAGAGCCTCGGGGTGCATCTCCGCCTCCCACTTTTTCGCGATACACGGGCCGATGAAGACGATCGCGGCGTCGGTCTCGATGGTGCGTCTCAGAAGATGGCAGTGTGCGACGAGCGGCGACGAGACGGACGTCAGCGACGGGACGAGCCGAGGCTGGTGCGTGACGATATAGCGGACGAAGCTCGGGCACGCCGTCGAGAGATAAAGTCCGGGCTTCGCGGTTTCCAGAATCTGCGAGACGCGCGCGGAAACCTCCTGGGCTCCGAGCGCCGTTTCGCCGACGGCCGTGAAACCGAGGCGACGCAGAGCGGCTACGAGATGGAAGGGAGAGACCTCGGGAAAGACTCCGACCCATGAAGGGGCCACGGAAGCATAGACAGGCCTTCCGGAGGCGACGAGTTCGCGGACGGGCCGGAGATCGTCGCGGATCCTCTTGGCCCCCACGGGGCACACGGTGACGCACCTGCCGCAGAGGACGCAGCTCTCGGGAATCACGCGGGCATGACCGTTGCGGACCTCGATGGCCTTCATGGGGCACGCACGGACGCACTTGTAGCAATCCTGGCAGTCGTTGACGACCGTATGGACCGAAAAAGTCATGGAATCCCCCTCCGTCTTCATCCGGCGATATACGATACGAAACGCGTTCCGGTTCGTCAAGGAACGGCCTGTTCAAACAGGGGACGTTGGCCCGGATGTACGATTCGATATGATATTCTTACACAACAGAATACGCGAAAGCGGGGGAATACGCGGACGAATGTGGACTTCCGTGAGGCGGCTCCTGAAGGAATGTTCTCCGATGCGGATCCGGACCAAAATGGCCCTCGCGGGGATCGCCTTCTGGTGTGCGGGGCTTCTTGCCGCAGGTTTTTTTCTCGGACCGGCCATGACGGGACAGTTCGAAACGCGACTCGGAGAGAACGCGAAAAACGTCGCCCTGTCTGTCTCGGAAATTCCGGACATCCAGCGCGCGGTGGGCGAAAAGGGCGGAGAGCGGATCATCCTGCCGATAGCCGAACGCATCCGGGAAAAGACCGGAGCGGAATACGTCGTCGTGTTCGACATGAACGGCATTCGCTACTCGCACCCCGTTCCGGATCGCATCGGAAAACCGTTCGTCGGAGGCGACGAGGGGCTTGTCCTTCACGGAGAGACGTATGTCTCCAAGGCCGTCGGGACACTCGGTCCGTCGATGCGTGCGTTTACCCCCATCTACCGCGACGGGACGCAGGTCGGCGCCGTCGCGGTCGGGATTCTGCTGAGCGATGTCCGGCGGAGCCTCGGGGTTCTCGAGCACTTCCTCGTGACCGCCCTGATCCTCGGACTTCTCGTGGGGGCCTGCGGCGTCGCGTTCCTCGCATCGAGCATCAAGCGCGTCATGGGTGGTCTGGAACCCTACGAGATCGTCCGCGTGACCAGAGAGCTCGACGGGATCATCGAATCCGTTCCCGAGGGGATCGTCTCGGTTGACTCCGGCGGACGCGTCAGCCTTATGAACGGCGCGGCGAGAGACCTCCTGAGCGTCATGTCGGACCCGATCGGAAGACCGGTCGAGGATGTCATTCCGAACACGAGGCTGCCGGTCGTCCTCGCGACCGGAAAGGCGGAACTCGAACAGGAGCAGCTTCTCCGGGGATCGAGAGTCCTCACGAACCGCGTCCCGATCCTGTCGGACGGGAAGGTCGTCGGAGCGATCGCGAGCTTTCGAGATATGACGGACGTCCTTTCGCTCGCCGAGGAACTGACGGGAGTCAAACGCTACGTGGAGGCTCTCCGGGCTCGGAACCACGAGTTCCTCAACCGGCTCCAGACGATCTCCGGCCTGATCCAGCTCGGTGAAAGCGGCCGCGCCGTCGAATTCATCTCGAGCGTCGTCGAATCGCACCAGTCGCTGCTGTCATTCATCGCGCGGCGTATCAGGAATCCCGCGGTCGGCGGAATTCTCCTCGGGAAAAACAGCAGGTGCCGCGAACTCGGGATCCGGTTCGAGATCGATCCCGACAGTATGCTCGAGTCCCGTTCGGAACCGGGAGACCAGATCCTTGTGACGGTCGTCGGAAATCTCCTCGACAACGCGGTCGAAGCGGTCATCGCGAGGACGGACGGGGCGGAGAGAAAGGTGGAGTTCTCCGTGTTCGACGAATCGCGAAAAATCCTGATATCCGTGAAAGACACGGGAGTCGGAATCCCCGAGGACGTCACGCGGCGGATCTTCGAACCCGGCTTCTCGACGAAAGGGCTCGAACGGGGCTACGGCCTCTTCAACCTCAGGAATTCGGTCGAATCCGTCGGAGGCGACGTGTCTGCCGCATGTGTTCCGGGGGAAGGATGCGAGTTCGTCGTCTGTCTTCCGTACGGGGAGGGAGGAGAATGAAACCCGACGTGAAACCGATCCGGGTGCTGATCGCCGAGGACGACCCGATGGTGACGGACATCCAGAAACAGTTCGTCCACGCCGTTCCGGGATTCCGCGTCGTCGGCGCCGCGCCGAACGGAACGAAGGCGCTCGAGATCCTTGAACGCTCCGTCGTCGATCTCCTCATCCTCGACCTGTATATGCCCGAGAAAGACGGCCTCGCGACGCTCGAACGCCTCCGCGACCTGCGAAGGAGCGTGGACGTCGTGATCGTCTCCGCCGCCCACGAGGTGGCGATGGTCAAGGACGTCCTTCGTTTCGGCGTTTTCGACTATATTCTCAAGCCATTCACCTTCGAGCGATTCAAGGCGGCGCTGACGGCGTACCGGGACCTGAGCCGGAAAATCCTCTCCGGAAGCGGCGAGTGCAGCCAGGAGGATATCGACCGCTTCTTCCTGCTCCGCAACAGAAAGAACATCCTGGCCGGGATGCCGAAGGGCCTCAACGCGGGAACGCTCGCGAGGATCGAGGCCTTCCTCGGTGAGTCGGCCACTTCGCTTTCCTCCGAGGATGTCGCGGCGCAGACGGGAATCTCGCGGGTGACGGCACGGAGGTATCTCGAATATCTCGTGGCGGCGGGCAGGGCGGATGTCCAGCGCCAGTACCGTGAAATAGGGCGCCCCGTTCACGTCTACTCGCTCATCGCGCAGGAAGAGGAGAAAGGACCATCCGCTTTTTGAACACTTTCGGTCTTTTTCCGGAAAGCTGCCGGGCCATGACGGCGACGACTCCGGAATTCCCGCCCCGTTTCCGCTACTGAACGAAACTGTTCTCATTCGGACAGAACGTCCGAATACTTTGCAAAAACAGAAAAAAGATTCAATAATTGAGTCGCCCCGGCGGTCGCGCCGGGAGACGAGACCCTCACTTTCACGAAGGAGCGTGACAGACCCATGAAACGCGGAATGAGATTGCTGTTTCTTGCGGGAGCCCTCGTTCTCGGAATCGCGGTCGCGGCGAACGCTGCGGATTTCGTCTTCAAGCTCGGACACATAGCCGATCCGGAGAACCCCTACGCGAAGGGCGCGGAAAAGTTCGCCCAGCTCGTCAAGGAAAAGACGGGCGGAAAGGTCGAGATCCAGGTCTTCCCGAGCAGCCAGCTCGGCAATCAGCGCGACCTCGTCGAAGGGACGCAGTTCGGGACGATCGACTTCACGATGACGAGCACCGCGGTCCTCGGGAACTTCCTTCCGCAGGTCGCGGTCTTCGATCTTCCGTTCATCTTCCGCGACGTGCAGCACGCGTACAAGGCGCTCGATACGGTCGGAATGGAGATCGCGCAGAAGCTGCAGGGAATGAAGCTTCTCGCCTACTACGAGAATGGCGTTCGTCACATGACCAACAGCAAGCATCCGATCCGGAAGCCCGAAGACATGAAAGGACTCAAGATCAGGGTCATGGAGCAGCCGATCTATATCGAGATGATGAAGGCCCTCGGGGCCAACCCGACGCCGATGGCGTTCGGAGAGCTCTTCACGGCGCTGCAGCAGAAGGTCGTCGACGGGCAGGAGAATCCCGCGGCCCATATCTACACGGCGCGGTTCTTCGAGGTACAGAAGTATATCTCCCTAACGGGACACACCTATTCCGCCGAGCCCATGCTCGTGAGTCTCACGGCATGGAACAAGCTTCCGAAAGACCTCCAGGACAAGGTCCAGGAAGCGGCGAACGAATCGAGGGACTGGCAGCGCGATCTGTGCCGCCAGCTCGAAGAGGGCTACTGGAAGAAGATCCAGGAGAGCGGCAAGAGCGAGATCAACCGTGATGTCGACATGAAGGCCTTCGCGGATGCGACGCGCGGCGTATGGACGAAGTTCGAGCAGAAGGTCGGCAGGGAGAACATCGAGAAGATCGTCGCAACGAAATAAAACAGGAGTGAGGAAAGCGGCGGGGGACGTTTCCGGGAGGAGACGTCCGTCCGCCGTTTCCGTCTCCGGGGAGGTGAGCGCGTGCAGCGTATTCTGGATTTCGTCGACTCCGTTCTCCAAAAGATCGTCATCGGGACGATGGCCTTCATGCTTTTCTTTACGTTCATCCAGGTTGTCGCCCGGTACCTGTTCCAGAGTTCCCTCGTGTTCTCCGAGGAACTCTCGCGGTATCTCTTCGTCTGGACCGTCTTCCTCGGGCTTCCCGTCGTCGCGAAGCGAGGCGGCCACATGGCCGTGACGGCTGTGAGCGGGAAGCTCAGGGGGCATGCCGCACGGATCGTCTCCGTCGCGGCGTACGTCGTCAGTATCGCCTTTATGATCCTGATGATCGTTCAGGGCGTCGGGATGGTCGAGAGGACATCCCAGCAGCTTTCGCCCGCTATGGAGATCCGCATGTCCCTCGTTTACCTCGCGATTCCCATCGGGTGCTTCTTCATGGCCGTCAGGATGATTGCGGATCTCGTCGGGCTCCTTCGCGGGAAGGGAGAATCCGCATGATCCTCTGGACGGTGTTCTTCGGCTTTCTCGGAATCCTGATCCTCGGAGCGCCGATAGGGATCGCGCTCGGCGCGTCTTCCGCGATCGTCCTCTTCGCGATCATGAAAATCCCGCTCATCGTCGTAGCGCAGCGGATGTTCACGTCCGTCGACTCGTTCTCGTTCATCGCCGTGCCGTTTTTCATGCTCGCAGGCGCGTTCATGTCCTATGGCGGCGTGACGAAACGCCTCGTCAACTTCGCCCACGCGCTCGTTGGCGCCCTGGCTGGAGGGCTCGCGCTGGTGGTCTGCGTCACGGGGATGTTCTTCGCGGCGATTTCCGGCTCCTCGGCAGCGACGACGGCGGCCATCGGGACCGCCATGATCGAGGAAATGGAGCGGCGAGGGTACCACAAGTCATTCGCCGCAGCGGTGGTGGCGGCGGGCGGAACGGTCGGCATCGTCATCCCGCCGAGCATCACGATGGTCGTCTACGGCTCGATCGCCTCGGTCTCGATCGGCGATATGTTCCTCGGAGGCTTCCTTCCCGGAATTCTCATGGGCGTCTCGATGTGCTTCGTGAGCTATTTCATAGCGAAGAAGCGCCACTACGAAGGTATCGGCTCCATCTCGTTCGCTAAGATACTGAAGACGTTCCGGGAGTGTTTCTGGGCGCTCCTGATGCCCGTCAAGATCGGAAGAGCGTCGTGTAGGGAAAGAGTGTAGATCTCGGTG
>CALFXN010000220.1 GCA_937957815.1 uncultured Synergistales bacterium | reverse complement strand
ATGCCGGGCGTGTCGACGAACACGATCTGAACGTTTTCCCGCGTCATGACGCCCGCTTCGAGGACTTTCTTGTCGAATGTCGGGATCGGGTCGGTGGCGTCGAAGACGTTCTGCACTTCTTCTTTCGTCCGGTATTTCTCCGGGTCGCCGACGAAGTGTCCCTTGATCCGGTAGGTTTTCGTTTCCAGGATGGCCGGGCCTTCCCCTCGCCTCGCCCGTTCGATGAGGTCGCCCGCCGCTTCGTAGACCGCGAAGACGTCGTTGCCGTCGACGATGACTCCGGGGATGCCGTATCCCTGCGCCCGGTCCGCGATGTCGTCGACCGAGGTGGTGGTCCGGTAGGGCGTCGTGGATGCGAACTGGTTGTTTTCGCAGACGAAGAGCACCGGCAGTTTCCAGACGGCCGCCATGTTGATCGCTTCGTGGAAGGTCCCGCGGTTCGACGCTCCGTCTCCGAAGAAGAAGACCGAGACGCCGTCCGTTTTCTGCATTTTCTGCGCGAGCCCCGCTCCGGTGACCATCGTGAAGCCGCCTCCGACGACGCCGTTCGCCCCGAGCATTCCCACGCTGAAGTCCGCGATGTGCATCGAGCCGCCCTTGCCCTTGCAGTAGCCCGTCTTTTTCCCGAAGATTTCCGCCATCATCCGCTTCGGGTCCGCTCCCTTGGCCAGCGTGTGTCCGTGCCCCCGGTGCGTGCTCTGGATGTAGTCCGTCTTCCGGAGATTCCCCATCACGCCCGTCGCCGTGGCTTCTTCACCGATGTACAGATGCACGAATCCAGGGATCTCCCCCGCAAAGAAGTTCTCTTCGACCTTCAGCTCGAAGTTCCGGATCAGCACCATCGTCTCGTAGAACCACCGCAACTTCTCCGCCCCATACTCCCCGAGCGGAACCTGCGGCCTTCTCCATTCCCCTTTCGCGCACATCGTCGCCCTCTCCTTTCATTTCCGTCGCCCGCCCGAGGCGAAGCGATATCGAAAAAAACCGGCGCCCCCGAAGAGATGAGCTTCAGGAATGCCCCGGAAAATCCTCTCTCAATTGTTCATGTTCCTGCCAGAAAAGAATGTTGGCTTTCCCTGTAAGCAGATGCTGGTGCATCGCGGCGGCAGCCCGGTCCGGGTCACCGCGGCGCAATGCGTCGGCGATGGCGCAATGCTCCTGAAAGGATCTCCGGACCGAACCGCTACACCGGAGAACATTCAGCCCAACAGAAAAGAATCGTTCGCGAATGCGACGGGCGACATTGTTGATGAGGGAATTGGCGTACCTGTCCAGAAAAAGATCGTGGAACGTCCGGTCGTGGACGAGGTACTCCGTCACATCGGAACGTGCCATCGCTCCCTTCTGAAACTCCAGGTTCCTGTCGATACGGTCCATCCATTCGGCCGGAAGGGTTCGGGCTATCTCTCTGACGACGAATTCTTCAAGAGCCATCCTCAAGGCGAATGTTTCGTTCACCTCGCGGATGGATACGTCCGGAATCACGATTCCCCTGTTCGGAAGAATATCGATGAACCCCTCCGCCTGAAGCTGGAGAAGAGCTTCCCGGATCGGGGTTCTGCTCATGTTGAGCTCGACTGACAGAGAATTTTCGGAAAGTCGGGATATATCTATTCCGGGATTCTGCAACAGCCTCTCTTTGATCCACTCGTATGCGAGTTCTTTTTTTCTTTTGATCATGAAAACTTTCATCCTCCCGTGGGGGGTGTATACAAGTAATATACAACCTCCATACAATAAATGTATAAATAGCGCGTCTTTTTGTCAACCGCTTCTTTTGAATCAGAGGTGAGAAATGTGGCGGAGGAGAAACTTCAAGTCAGTTCTATCTGGAGATATCTGCTGCGGTCTTTCCGGAGGCGTCTTTCCTGTTCAGTCGGTTCAGCGTTTTTCCGATTTCCATGGATTTCGCTTCAAGCGCGCGAAAGGCATCGACCTCTTTCTCGTATGAAGCGCGCGGATAGTCTCCTCCGTGGCTTTTGTCCGCAAGTCTGCCGCAGATGTCCGAAAGCGCCAGGATCGCCTCGGAGAGCGAGGAACAATAGGCTCGCAACGATATCAGGAACCGGCCGTTCTCGGTGTCCCCTTCCGGCTTCATGCCCCTGATGCGCGTACGTATCTCCAGCAGTTCTTCCGAGAGTTTCCGTAACGCGTCTCGTCTCTCGTCGTACGGAACGGGACGATAGAAGCCCGGAATTCTGATGATTTTTCGCATCGTAGGCCGAAAGAGCTCATCCTGAATCGACATATGAGTCTTGAGAACATCAAACACGTCACGTGCGCATTTCCGAGTTTCCGGATTCATTTGTGTTCGCCCAGTCCTTCCGTTTTCGGAATATCGCCGCTGGTCGTCTCGCGAAGCACCGCGACGACGTGTTCCGCGGCGACACGTTCGGCAGGACTTCCGACGGCTTTTTCAAGTGCTTCGAGCGCGATTTCGAGGTTTCGCAGCCCTTTCTCGACGGTTCGACGATCGTGCGAGGGAAGTGATTCAAGTGATGATCGTACGGAATTGCAAAGCTCGCGACCGAACGACAAAAGATACTCTGCCTCCGCTGATTTTGGAGCCGGTGAGCGTTCCTCTTCAGGGCGACTCCGGAGCCAGGCAAAAACCAGAATGAGAAAGATCGGAAGAGCGTCGTGTAGGGAAAGAGTGTAGATCTCGGTGGT
>CALFXN010000219.1 GCA_937957815.1 uncultured Synergistales bacterium | reverse complement strand
GGGGCCTGCACGGAGCTGCCGCTCGCGTACGACGCCTCGGGGCTGCCCCCCGAGGGGATGGTTTCGAGCCTCGACAGCCTCGCCCGGGAGTGCGTCGGGCGACTCTACGGAAGGGAGATATGAGGGATGCGTGATTTCGTCTTCTACAACCCGACGCGAATCATCTTCGGGAAAAAGGCGACGGACAAAATCGGCGAGACGGTCGCTTCCGCCGGAATCCGCCGCGCGCTGCTGATCTACGGTAAGGGGTCGGTCAAGGCGAGCGGCGTCTATGACCGCGTGCGCGCCTCGCTCGCGCAGGCGGGCGTCGATGTGACGGACCTTTCGGGCGTCCAGCCGAATCCCGTCGTCTCGAAGGTCCGCGAGGGGATCGCGCTCTGCCGGGAACGGAACCTCGAAGCCGTGATCCCGGTCGGAGGCGGGAGCGTCTACGACACGGCGAAGGCCGTCGCCGCGGGCGTCCGCTACGAGGGCGACATCTGGGAACTGTACGGCGACCGGATCCCCGTGAAGGGCGCGCTGCCGATATTCGGGATCCTCACGACCTCGGCGACGGGCAGCGAGATGAACCGCGGCTCGATCATCACGAACGAGGCGACGCGGCAGAAGTGGGGGCTTCATTCCGATTTCATCTACCCGACCGTCTCGATCATCGACCCGGAGCTTCAGGCGACGCTGCCGCGCGGCCAGACGGTCTGGGGCGGGATCGATACGATCGTCCACGTCCTCGAGGTCTACTTCGACGGCGTCCGGAACGTGGACGTCATGAGCGAATATTCCGAAGGCATCATCCGGACGGTCATGAAGCACCTGCCGCGCGTCATGAACGACGCCGCGGACTACGACTCCCGCGCGGAACTCGCGTGGGCGGCGACGCTGGCCCTCAACGAATCGACGAAGTGCTGCCGGACGGGCGGCGACTGGTCGACCCACACGATCGAGCACTCGCTGAGCGCCATCTACGACATCGTCCACGCGGCCGGGCTCGCGGTGATCATGCCCTCGTGGATGGAGCACGTCAGGGGCGAGTACCCGGAGATCTTCGCGCGCTTCGCCGAAAAGATCTTCGGCGTCGTCGCGGGAAGCTCGCCGAAGGGGCAGGAACAGGCGGGACTCGCCGGAATCGCGCAGCTCCGGGCCTACTTCGCCTCCCTCGGCGCGCCTGTGACGCTTCGCGACCTCGACATCCCGGAGGCCGACCTGGAGCGCATCGCCGACAACGTCATGGAGACGAAGGGCGGCGCCCCGATCGGAATGATGAAGAAGCTCGTCCGCGAGGATGTTTTGAGCATCCTCCGCCGGGCGTTCTGACGCGGGAGGGGACCAGGTGACGACGCGAATCCTGCTTCTCGGTCACGGCGTCGTGGGGAAGGGGCTCTGTTCGCTGCTCGCGGACAAGCGCGGACGCCTCGCGGAGATGTGCGGCGGGGAGCTGTCGCTCGTCGGCGTCGCGACCGGAAGACGCGGATGCGCCTATTCGCGCCTTGGGCTCGACCCACACGACCCGCTGGCGCACGTGTCGCCGGACTGGACGACCGAACGGCTCGTCCGCGAGGCGGAGTACGATGTCCTCGCCGAATGCACGGTCACGGACCCGTGGAGCGGCGAACCGGCGATGTCGTTCATCCGGGGGGCGCTCACGCGCGGAAAGTCCGTGACGACGTCGAACAAGGGGCCGGTCGCGCTCGACTTCCACGGCCTGCGGCGGCTCGCGGCGTCGAACGGCGCGCGGCTCCTCTTCGAGGGGACCGTCATGGCGGCGACGCCGCTCTTCTCGGCGCTCGGCCCCGGGCTGCTCGGCGCGGAGGTCCTCGGCTTCGAGGGCGTCCTCAACGGAACGTGCAATTTCGTCATCGAGGGGATGAAGTCCGGAAAGAGCTTCGCGGAGGCGCTCGCGGAGGCGCAGGCCTCGGGGCTCGCGGAGGCCGACCCGACGCTCGACGTCGATGGGTGGGACGCGACGCTCAAGGCGATCATCCTCGCGCAGGCCGTGATGGACTTTCCGGCGATCCGGCCGCAGGACGTCGACCGGAAGGGGATTTCGCACCTGACGCCGGACGATCTTCGCGGCGCGGCGGAGCGCGGCGGCGCGATCCGGCACGTCGCTGTCGCGGAACGCAGGAATGGCGCGCCGGTCCTCACGGTGGGGCCGAGGTTCGTTCCCGCGTCGAGCCCGCTCTGTTCGATCCCCGCGAGCGCGAAGGCGGTGCTCTTCCGCACCGACTGCGCGGGCGACGTGTGCATCACGGGCGTCGGTTCCGGCGGGGCGAGGACGGCGTTCGCGCTGCTCCGGGATATCGTCGACATCGCGATGATGCGGTAGAAAACGCCGCCCGGACGCATCTTCCAATCCCGAAAAGAACGAGAGAGCCCGGCCGTCGCTTTCAGGCCGGGCTCTCTCTGTATCTGTATTTAGCGTGTGGCGTTTTGCGCGATTCGCTACAGCGACGGAAGCGCGCGCTCCATGCGGTCGAACGCCTTCGCGAGTCCCTCCATCGGGAGCGTGCAGGCGATGCGGACGTGCCCCTCGCCGCTCGCGCCGAAGGACGTTCCCGGGACGACCGCGACGTGGGCGGAC
>CALFXN010000218.1 GCA_937957815.1 uncultured Synergistales bacterium | reverse complement strand
ATGTGCGAGTCCCTTGAGTCGACCCCAGACAACGACGCTCCCGCCAGCGAGAACTTCCGCCCCGCCGTTGACGTGTCCTACAATGACGATATCTCCGTCGTGCTCCACGCGTTGTCCGGAACGAAGCGACCGGAGGAGGACAAGCGGTACGTCGGTGGCACTCCCATCCCGGGAGACCGGGGCACGATACTCGCCGACGTGAAACCCGATGGCCTTGAATCGGTTTTGCGTTTCCAGATCGAGCGATACCCAGGAAAGAATACGAAGTCCGGAATGCCAGATCGCACGAAGGAGTTCGAACAACGCGTCATTCCCGATCTTTCTTCCCTGAAAATCAAGTACCACGCCCATTCCGCCTAGAATTTCAGATGTCCGGGATTCGAGCATCCGGATGTCGGAGAGAAGGGAGGAATCGTCCATCCCCTCTGGAACGATCATCCGGACATGATCTTTCGCCCCCTTGAAGAGTATGTGTTCTTCGCGGTCCACTACAGGAAGAGAGGGGTCAACCATGTTGCTTCCTCCTTTTTCTACGGGACAGCGGTGTCCCGAGTATCCCGCGCAATCAGATACGAGAGAACCTGCCCGACAATCGGAGAGGCGACGCTGCTCCCATGTTCTCCCGCTTCGACAACGGCTACGGCGACATACCGCGGACGCTCCGCCGGCGCGTATCCGGCGAAGAGCGCGTGATCGTTTCCGTGAGCGTTCTGGGACGTCCCCGTTTTTCCCGCGACTGTCACGCCGTATGTCCCCGCGCGCCAGCCGGTCCCCTGACGGACGACATCGAGCAATCCCTTGCGGACAAGATTCATATTTTCCGGAGAATGCGCGATATGTACCGGAGGATTCCGGCCTTCTCCGAAAAGATACGGCGTCACGAGGAGCCCTCCATTCGCAAATGCTGCGTACATTCGCGCAATCTGCAAAGGCGTCATGAGCAAAAAACCCTGTCCGATCGAATAGTTGACGGTATCGCCCCTGTACCACGATTCCTTGAAACGTTCTTTTTTCCATTCAATGCCTGCGATATTCCCCTCGGCCTCGCCGGGAATGTCGAAGCCGGTTCTGGCACCAACGCCAAAACGTCTTCCCCATTCTATCAGGCGGTTGATACCGAGCTTCAGTCCCACCTGATAGAAGTATACATCACACGAATCCTGTAACGCCGATACCAGTCGAACCGTTCCGTGTCCACCGCGTTTCCAGCATTTGAACGTCCTGGTTCCGAGCTGATACTCCCCGGAGCAATAGTACGAGGTCGCTCCAGTCACTTCGTTTTCCTGGAGCGCGGCAAGCGCAACGAGTGCTTTGAAGGTTGACCCCGGCGGATAGACGCCTGATATCGCCCGGTCCATCATCGGATGCGTCGGATCATCCGTCAGGACGCTCCATTCCCTTGCCGAAACCCCCCAGGAAAGAGGATTGTTGTCGTAGGACGGAGACGTACAGAGAACGAGGACGGCGCCCGTGTACGCATCAAGCGCCACGACGGCTCCCCGAAATCCCCTGAGAAGGTCCGCGGCAAGTCGCTGCGCACCGAGGTCGAGTGTCAGCCTGATGTTCTTCCCCCTGACGGGAGCGCGGTAATCGAGACTTCGGATACGCCGTCCTCTCGCATCGACTTCAATGGCCTCCTCTCCGACTCTGCCTCGAAGCAAATCCTCGTAGGAACCCTCGATTCCACCCTTCCCTATCCTGTCTCCGCCGACATAATCCCCTTCAGGCTTCTGGCGGAGCTCACTTTCGCTGATCTCTCCCGCGTATCCGATTACGTTCGAAACGAGGCTTCCTGCAGGGTACGTCCGACGCCACACGGCCATCGGAAAGCACTGGGACGGGAAGTTCGGATCAGCGACGAGGTCGGCCATCTGCGGCAACGTGAGATTGGTGATCACGCGAACAACCCGGTATGGAGCCCAATACTGTCGCTTGACTGTCGCCGAAAGGTTTTCGGGGTCTATCGGGAATCCGTGTTTGCTCAGGACGAGAGAGAGGCGCTCGATCATACCGTCTCTCTCCAGATCGAGCGGGTACCCGAGGATATCGAACGTCGTGACGTTGACGGCGAGAGGAGAGCCGTTCCGGTCGAAAATCTCGCCGCGCGACGATGGAATTCGGACCAGGCGCAAGCGGTTGTCCCAAGCGAGTTTGACATATCGGTCCGAGTGCAGGATCTGAAAGAAATACAACCCGATAAACAGAAAGAGAATCGATGCCATCATGACGATACGCCAGAAACGTGCCCGGATTTCTATGACGGGTCTGAGATCAGGCATTCCACTTCCGCTCCAGATGTGCGATCAGAACACAGACGATCCCGACGACCGGAAGGAGATACCCCTGCTGTTGCAGCATCGTTCTGAAGACATCCTCTATTGGGAGCCCCCAGAGAACCAGTCTGGCGAGTGAAACAAGCGACTGACCGGCCCAGAGGAAAAACGCCGTAAGCCCGATGGTTCGTCCCGAGGAAGGAAGCGTGAGCCAGACCCACCGCCCCACGAGCAGAATGGAGACGGACAGAAAAGACGTCACTCCGGGAAAACCGAGCCATCGCAGATCGAAGATGACACCGCCCAGAAACGTACTCCAGACCGTCGCCGAAAACGATTCTGAACGATAAAGCGACCGATAGAGCATCAAAACGAGGAAAAGTTCCGGGATCATCAGGGGTCCTGACGCAAGAACCGCGAGAAAATCCTGCAGGAGCCACACCGCAAGACCGGGGAGCATCCCTTTTACCTCGGTTTTGGTCTCAGGATGCTTACAGAATACAGAAGCGACAGGGAAGCCCCCGTATCGAGACGATACGAAACAAACCCTCCATCGGAAGTCCGTGTCTGGGAGGAGAGTTTCCCTATCGCGATTCCCGGTGGCAGAATTTCGCTGATCATGGCGGTGCTTACCGTCATCCCCGGACGAACCGCGCGTCCCTCGGGGATGAACAGGAGCCAGACGCTGCCTTGTCCGTCTCCGGCAACGACGCCTAGATCGCGCGTCTCTTCAATGACAGCTGGAACCATCAGAGAGGAGGACGTTATCAGTTCCACCCACGAAAAAGAATTCTCGACGACTGTGGTGCGCCCGGCAAGCGCCCCCTTCTGCAGAACCGGCGTACCGGGGCGGATGCCATCCTTCAGCCCTCTGTCGATCAGCACCTCGGTCCACCACGCCTGCGGCGCGCGAAAAACGACCCTGGAATCCTCAATGGCCATATCAAGCTGACGCTTGATCGCACTGGTCTGCGCGCCTGCCATGTGCGATGCCAGTCCGAGACGCACGTTTTCTTCCTCAAGATATTGCAGCCGATCCAGGATTTTTTTCCTTTCGGCGAACCATGCGGCCCCGCTTCGGAAGCCATCTCGAAGTATGGCGGCCGGCGTCTCGGGGTACGAAAGCAAAACAGTAATAAGCGTTACGGGGTCGCGCAAAAGTTCCCTGTGCGGTGCGAACGCAAGCAACAACACACTCAGCACCAGGGCGACAAATCCATGGATCCAGTCAGTTCCCAGCGTCTTGAGTCGCACCGGACGCGGTCTCCGTCACAAGATTATCTGGACCCCTTCTAGACCGACATCAGAACCCTTTTCATGACGTCGAGATTGTCCAGAATCTTTCCAACTCCGCGGGCGACGGCAAAAAGCGGATCCTCAGCCACGATGACCGGCGTGTTGAGGGAACGGGAAAGTCGCTCAGAAAGCCCACGCAGCTGCGAAACGCCGCCGCTCATGATAATCCCCTGGTCGACGATATCCTTGGCGAGTTCGGGAGGCGTCTGTTCGAGCGCGACCTTGACCATGTCCTCGATCCTGAGAATGATCGGATCGATCGCCTCTCGGACTTCCACAGATGTGACGATATCCGCTTTCGGAAGTCCGTCCGCGAGATCGCGTCCCTTGACGGCCATCTCGAGCTCCGGTTCGAGAGGAAGCGCGGATCCGATCTGGATTTTCACCTCTTCGGCCGTCGTCTCGCCGATGAAGAGCGCATAGCGCTGCCGGAGCATCGCGACAATGGCGTTATCCATGTCCTTTCCGGCTGCGCGGAGAGAATTCGTGACGACGATCCCTCCGAGAGAAAGAACCGCGACCTCGCTTGTCCCTCCGCCGATATCGAGGATCATACTTCCCTTCGGCTCCTGAATCGGCATTCCCGCCCCAAGTGCAGCCGAAACCGGTTCTTCGATGACATAGGCCTCTTTCGCCCCAGCGCCAAGCGTCGCGTCGATCACGGCTTTCCTCTCGACTTCGGTAACCTCTGCCGGAACAGAGATGACGACACGCGGATGCGAGAGAAAAAAGCGTCCCCCGCTCGCGTACCGGAGGCAATGACGGATCAGTTCCTCCGTCATATCGAAATTCGCAATGACGCCGTCCTGCAGCGGCCATATCGTGGTTACGCCGGTCGGCGTTTTCCCCGACATTGCCTTCGCCTCGCGTCCGACCGCGATGATCTCGCTCGGCCCCCCCTTGGGCCTCCTTCTGACGGCCACAGCTGAAGGCTCATTGATAACGATCCCCTTGCCGCGAACGAAGACAACGATATTCGCGGTTCCGAGGTCGATTCCGACATCTGCTCCGAACATACCAGAGAGCGCTCTCAACACAACAATACCACCTTCAGCTTTCACAGTCCGGGGGGATCGCTACGGACCGCCCCTTCGCGACTATATAATGCCCCTGAAGACCTATGGACAATACGGACAAACGATCCTTTACATGACGCGTCAGAACGCGATCCTCGACACTTGGCAACAACGACCCGTCGGGGTGATTGTGGAGAAGCACGACCGATTTCGCGTCCAGACGAACGGCACGACGCAACAGATATTGTACATCCACAAACGCGCCATCCAAACCTCCGTACGATATCCTTTTCTCGTCAATCACGATTCCCTTCGAATCCAGCGAGAGAAAGATGACGAATTCCCGTTCCTCGTGGGCGAGCAGAGTGCTCCAGCACGCGATTCTCTCCGCAAAACCAGGGGCTTTTTCTTCGCCGCATTCGACCGTCACCCGTCTTGCCAGTTCCATGGCCGCAACGAGGGAACACGCTTTCGCATTCTTAATTCCGGGTATACGGTGCAGTTCTCCGAGAGTCGCGCGATAAAGTCCTCCAAGGCCGCCGAATTCCGAAAGGAGTTCCTCCGAGAGCTCCAGGACATTCTGCTTCGAATTCCCCGTCCTGAGCAGAATCGCAAGAAGTTCCACGAGAGAAAGCGCTTGGGGACCTTCCCGAAGAAGCCGCTCCCGCGGCATCTCAGCGGATGGAAGCGACCGTCCCTTCATCCCTTCCCCCCATCCGGCCAGAAGGGATTCGCCCGGCGCTCCGCGCCGATCGTGGTTTCGGGGCCATGGCCGGGCAGAACCCGCAAATCATCGGGAAACGACGCGAGTCTTCCGAGAGATTTCTCCAGAGCGTCGGAGTCCCCTCCCGGGAGGTCCGTCCTGCCGACGCTCCTTGCGAAGAGGGTGTCTCCTGAGACAAGAACCTGTTCATCCCCATCCATGACAAGAATGCAGACGCTTCCGGGAGTATGCCCCGGCGTCGCGAGAAACGAGAGTGTCATCCTTCCGACGGAGAACCCGTCCCCGTCGGATACGGTACGTCCGGGACGCACCGGGGACAACGAAACACCAAGCCATCGCGAGAGGCTTTCGTCAGGATCGGAAAGCATGGACGCGTCGCTGGCCGATATGGCAATTTCCGCTCCGGTGAACTCCGCAAGCCGGGAAACTCCTGCGACGTGATCGACATGACCGTGCGTAAGGAGAATCAACTTCAGAGTAAGCGATTTTTGCCGGATGTTCGAGATGACGTCCTCCGGATCTCCGCCGGGATCGACAAAAAAGGAAATTCCGTCTCCATCCGAGAAGAGATATCCGTTCGTCCAGAGCGGACCGAGCGGAAAACGTTCTATGCGCATTCGGGGTCACCCGCAGGCGAATCGACAATCAGCGTCACCGGGCCATCGTTGGAGAGAGAGACGACCATGTGCGTCTGAAACACTCCCGTAGCGACGCTCACTCCTCTGGAACGGACGCAGTCGACGACCTTCTCGTAAAGGACATTCGCGGCATCGGGAAGCGCGGCTCCGATAAACGAAGGACGCCGCCCCTTCCGGCAGTCACCATAAAGCGTAAACTGCGAAACGACCAGCATTTCTCCGCCTGTTTCCAGAAGCGACAGGTTCAGTTTCCCGTTTTCATCCTCGAAAATCCGGAGATTGATCAGTTTCTCCGCGATCCATTCGGCATCACGATCCCCGTCTCCCGAGCGAATTCCGAGAAGGACGCACAACCCGGAACCTATATGTCCGACAGAACGTCCTTCAACCGATACGGACGCCGAGGAAACCCGCTGTACGACAGCCCGCACTGTTTCACCCCCGAGTGATCTCTATGACGTTCTTCACGGCGTTCAGACGCGCGATCACGGCATAAAGATGTTCGATATCTCGAACTTTTATCTCTACTTTCATCCGGGCGATGTTGCCACCGACGACACTCGCCTTGATGCCCACGATACCGCCCTCCGCCGCCATGATAGCCTGGGCTATGTCGGCGAAAAGGCCGCTTCGGTCGGTCGCGTCGAGTTTTAACCGCGCGATGTATCGTTTGTTCATCGGGATCATACCCCAGGAGACTTCGATCGAGCGTTCCGGATGAGCGTTCTTCAGGTTCCGGCAGTCGATCCGGTGAATCGTGATCCCGCGCGTCCGTGTCGAATATCCGATGATGGTATCTCCCGGAACCGGCTGACAGCAACTCGAAAGAACGACCTGAACCCCTTCCGCGCCCTCGACGATGACTTCCGACTCGACTTTTTTCCCGGAAGTATGCTTCTCGAGCACGGAATCGGTCGCACCGGTTGCGGACGGGAGGCTCTGCTGCATTTTCGCGATAACTTTCTGAACGGCAATGCTCGGGCTTTGCGCTCCGGATCCGATCGCCGCAAGGAGATCCTCGCCGTTGGCCTGCCCCATGTCCTTGGCAACCCGGTTGAGCAGAGCCACAACATCCTCGTCGGCAAACAGCGGCTGCGATCCCCGACGCTGAAACTCTTTTTCCACAAGATCTCTGCCGCGTTGCAGCTTCTCGATTCTTTCGGTTTTCTCGATCTGCCGGAAATACGCGCGGATCTTTCCCCTGGCCTTGCCGCTTCGGGCAATCTTGAGCCAGTCTCTCGAAGGAACTCCCTGCGGCGAGGTGATAATCTTGATTATTTCTCCGTTTTTCAGTTCGTAACTCATCGGAACGATCCGGTTGTTCACCATCGCGCCGACGCATCGCGTCCCGACCTGCGTATGGATTGCGAAAGCGAAATCAATCGGGGTTGAGCCCTTTGGAAGAGACACGACCTTCCCTTGCGGCGTAAACACGAAAACTTCGGACGTGAGGACATCATCCTTGAGTCGTTCCATAAACTCGGACGGATCGGCCCCTTCGTGATCGCCCTCGATGGCCTGACGGATCCATGTCAGCTTCGCGTCGAGGTCGTCACGTTCCGATCCGCCTTCCTTATATCGCCAGTGCGCCGCAATGCCGTACTCCGCGAGCCTGTTCATCTCCCACGTTCGGATCTGCACTTCGAGAGGCTCGCCGGTCGAAGTGCAGATCCGAAC
>CALFXN010000217.1 GCA_937957815.1 uncultured Synergistales bacterium | reverse complement strand
CTCGATGACGCCGTTTCGCGGATCCTGCGCGCGAAAGCGAAGGCCGGAATCCTCGACGACCCGATGCCGCGGCCGGACCGGTTCCGGGAACTCGGGACCGAAGAAAACCTCGCCGTCGCGCGCCGGATCGCCGAATCCTCGGTGACGCTCGTCCGGAACGACCGCTCGCTCGTTCCGCTCTCCTTGGGGAACGACGCTTCGATTCCGCTCGTGTGGCAGGCCGAGCGCGCGGAGTACGCCGCTCCCCTGCTGCAGACGGCGCCGGGTCTGACGCTCGTCGGGCTGCCGAAGGCGCCGACGTCGGACGATATCGACCGGGTCGTGTCGGCCGTGAAGAACGCCCCGGTCGTCGTCGCGGGAACGTATTCGCTCGCCCCGGAAAGTCCGTGGGCCGAGGCGCTGCGACGGATCGGCCCCGAGCGCACGGTGCTCGTTGCGCTCAGGACGCCGTACGACCTCAGGGCGCTTCCGGCCGCGAGCGCCTTCGTCGCGACCTACGGGGACACCGCGCCGTCCCTGACGGCTCTCGGGAGGATCCTGCGCGGGACGCATCTTCCGAAAGGATTGCTTCCCGTCGACATCCCAGGGCTCTATCCGCGCGGCTGGGGCATCCGGACGCTGCCGGGAACGAGCTCTCCGGGGTGTTCGGCCGGACCCGGGATCGGACTGCTCGCCCTTCCGGCGGTAGCGGCGAGCCTCGTCGGCGTCCTCGCGAGGTAGAGAGCGCGGGATACGTGTGAGCCGGGCCGCCGTCGCGTTCGTGGTTCCCGCGGCGACAGCGGCCTCTTCAGAAGGAGAATTCCATGAATACGTCGGAAAAACTGGGCCGGGAATCCATTCCGCGGCTTCTTGTGCGTTTCGCCGTCCCCGCGATCGTCGGGATGCTTGCGAACGCACTCTACAACATCGTCGATCGGATCTTCATCGGACACGCGGTCGGGCCGCTCGGGATCGCCGGAATATCGGTGGTCTTCCCGTTCATGATCGTCGCGTACGCCTCGGCCGTCCTCGCCGGGGTCGGCGCCTCCTCGCTCATTTCCATCTCTCTCGGCGAACGGAGGCACGACAGGGCGGAACGCGCCCTCGGCAACGGATGGCTCGTGCTCGTTTCCGAGGCGCTCCTGCTCGTCGCCGCCGGATACGCGTATCGCGACGCGATCCTTCGCTCCGTCGGCACGAGCGACACGATTCTCCCCTACGCGCGCGAGTATTTCGACATCATCCTCTGGGGCGTCCCGTTCGCGATCGTCGGCGCCGGCATGGCCTATTGCATCCGCGCCGAGGGACGTCCGAGGTTCGCGAGCGCTACGCTCGTCATCGGAGCGATCTCGAACGTGGCGCTCGACGCGCTGTTCATCCAGGGATTCGGCATGGGACTCCGCGGCGCGGCACTCGGGACGATCATCGCGCAGGGAATCGCGGCCGCGTGGGCGCTGTCGTTCTACGCAAGGGAACGAGGAGGTGTCCGTTTCCGATTCTCGAACCTCGTTCCGGAGATTCCCACGATCGGGAGAATCATCGCCGTCGGGTCGGTCCCTGCGCTTGTCGAGCTCACGTTCACGTTCATCATCGGACTCGTGAACCGGCATCTCGCGCACTACGGCGGAGACCTCGCCGTCTCCGCGATGGGGATCTTCTTCAGCCTCGACTCGCTGCTCTTCGTGCCCGTCTTCGGCATCGGCGAGGCGCTGCAGCCCATCGTCGGTTTCAACTACGGCGCACGGAACACGGACCGCGTGATCCGCGCGGTGAAGCTCGCGCTCGTCGGCGCGACGATCTATTACATCGGAAGTTTCGCCGTGGTCATGGCGGCTCCGGACCTCCTCATCCGCCTCTTCACGACGCAATCCGATCTCATCGCCCTTTCCGTCAGATGTCTCCGGATCGGCTACAGCGGCGTGATGTTCGCGGGGTGTTCGGTCATTGCGTCGTTCTTCTTTCAGGGGCTCGGGAAGGCGCGGCAGGGGATGATCCTCTCGGTGGCCCGGCAGTTCGTCTTCTTCATTCCGCCGCTTTTCCTGCTGCCGCAGCTCTTCGGGGTCGACGGGGTATACCTGACGTTCCCGTGCGCGGATATCGGCGGCGGCCTCCTGAGCCTCGCGATGCTCAGGAGGCAGTTGCGGTCGCTTCGCGGCGGGAGCGGCCCGGATGGTTCCGATGCGCCCGCGGGTGCGTGATCCGGGCCGTATGTGCTATTGTATCCGCGTCGTGACGGCTGATTCCTCGGGGAGGCCTCGGGCGTGACATTCGCGCTGATCGTCGCCAACGTTCTCCTGACCGTCCTTTCGAACGTCTGCGTCCGGACCGGGATGTCGTCGTTCCGGGCCGGACCGCGCGGCGTTTTCCGGCACATGGTGCGGACGCGTTCGATGTACGTCGCCCTCGTGTGCTACGTCGGCGCGTTCGTGACCTACAGCCTGCTGATGTCCCGGATGAAGCTCGGCGTCGTCTATCCGTTCATGATGGGGCTCAACGCCGTGAGCCTGGCGGCAGCGGCGGCATGTTTCCTCGGCGAGCGGCCGACCCGCGGGAATATCGCCGGCATCGCGCTCGTGATCGCCGGGGTCTGGTGTCTCGGGGCATGACATGCCCGGAGGGGAGCGAATGACCCGCCTGACCGTGGTGATTCCCGTATATAACGAAGCCGGACAGATCGCCGCGACCGTCGCGGCGATCAATTCGGCGTTGTGTGCGTGCGGCGGGCTCTCCGCGACCTTCGTGCTCGTGGACGACGGTTCCTGCGACGGGACGTGGGAGACGATCGGGAAACTTTCTTCCGGCGCGGGCGACGTCCGGGGCATCCGCCTGAGCCGGAATTTCGGCAAGGAGGCCGCCCTCTGCGCGGGGCTCGACGCCGCCTGCGCGTCGGGAGCGGATGCGTGTCTCGTGATGGATGCCGATCTGCAGCATCCTCCGGAATACATCCCCCGGATGGTGGAATTCTGGCGCGAGGGGTACGATGTCGTCGAAGGCGTCAAGGCGTCGCGAGGGAGCGAAAGCCGGGTGTACCACTGGCTGGCGCACGCGTTCTACGGCACGATCGGCGGGCTCTCGGGCCTTGATTTCGACGACGTGTCGGACTTCAAACTGCTCGATATGAAGGTCGTCCGGGCATGGAAGACGATGGGGGAGAGCCGGACTTTTTTCCGCGGCATGACGGCGTGGCTCGGCTTCAGGCGCGCCGCTATCCCGTTCGTCGTGGCGGAGCGGACGACCGGAACGAGCAAATGGTCCGCGTTCCGGTTGTTCAGGCTCGCCACGGACGCGATTTCGTCGTTCACGTCCGCTCCGCTGCACTTCGTGACGATCCTCGGCCTCCTGCTGCTGGCCTTCGCCGTGCCTCTCGGGATCCAGACGCTCTACAACAAGCTGGCGGGAGTCGCCGTCGACGGTTTTACGACCGTGATCCTGCTGCTTCTGCTCATCGGAAGCTCGATCATGATCAGTCTCGGGATTATCGGAATCTATATCGCGCGGATCTTCGACGAGGTCAAGCGCCGGCCGCGCTATCTCGTACGCGAGACGACGCCTTTCCGTTCTCCGGAGGGCTCATGTTCGGAATCGCCTACATCCTGATCTGCGCCGCCTTCGGATATGTCGTCGTCCGCGAGCTGCTGCCGCAGCTCCTGCGGCCGGAGACGGAAGTCTTCCGTCTGCTCGTGCGCCGTACGGACGACGCGCCGTCGCCGCTCAGGCGCTGGATGATCGTTCTGCCCGCGTCGTACATCGTCGGAACGCTCCTCGTCGCCTGGACGACATATCTCGTCGCGTACGCCCTCAGGGGAACGGCGACCCCGCTGCTCTTCGCGAATGCCGTGACGATGCCGTTTTTCGCCGGGATCGCTCTCGCGTGGCGGATGCGCCGATGCCGGACATTCGCCCCCGCTGAAATCGCCCGCGGGCTTCGGAATTCCAGCATCGGGATCGGCGTCGTCGTCGCAAGCGCGCTCGCGATCGGCTTTCTGGATGCCATCACGCTCTTCCGGAGAGGCGGAGACATCGCACTCGGGGTGTCGGCGTTCAGCGATCTCGTCACGCACGTGTCGATGATCCGGTCGTTCTCGCTCGGGTGCAACTTCCCGACGGAGTACGTCTACTTCGCCGACGGGACCGTCCGGTATCACTTCATGTTCCAGTTCCTCGCGGGGAACCTCGAATTCCTCGGCCTTCCGCTGCATCTCGCCTTCAACATCCCGAGCGTTTTGTCGTTCGTCTCGATGGTCATGCTGCTTTTCGGCCTGACCATCGCGTTCTGCGGCAGCCGCCTCGCGGCCGCGATCGCGTGCGTCCTCGCGTTCTTCCGGAGTTCGTTCGCTTTTTTCACATTCGCTCGTGGCGCGGCCTCGTTCACGGATTTGCTGCACCGGATCGTGGCGGTGAACCGGCATATCGGCGCGACGCCCCACGAGGATTGGGGGCTCTGGAACCAGAACGTCTTCGTGAACCAGCGTCATCTTCCGTTTTCGATAGCGCTGCTGCTGTTCGCTCTGATCCTGATGCTGCCGCTCTTCGCCGAGATGATGGACCGACTCCGCGACAAAGGTTTCGGCCCCCGGATGCGCGAGCTTCTTGCCTCCCGCGGCGCATGGGCGCCGGAATCCCTGACGCGAGCAGTGACGCTCGGCGCGCTTCTCGGCCTGTCGGCCTTCTGGAACGGAGCGGTATTCATCGCCGCCATGCTCGTGCTGTTCGTCCTCGCTCTCGTCTCGGCGCACCGGCTCGAATACCTGATCGTCGCGGTCGTCGGGCTCGCTCTTGCGCAGGCACAGGCCGCGTTCTTCATCGGGGGTTCGGGCGGCGTCTCACCGACGCTCTACCTCGGCTTCCTCACGCCCGTCAAGACACTCTGGGGGCTCGTCCTCTACTACGTCGAACTCTTCGGGATCCTGCCGCTGATGGTCCTCGCGTCGCTCGCGCTCCCGCTCCGCGGCATCCTGTATTTCGTTCTCGCGGCCGGAGCGCCGTTTCTCTTCGCCAACAGCGTATCGCTGACGCCGGATATCGTCGTCAATCACAAGTACATCATGATCGCGGTCATTCTCGCGAATATCCCGGTGGCATTCCTGCTCGCGGAGATGTTCCGGCGGCGGGTGACCGGAATCCTGGCCGGAATCCTGCTGTTCCTCCTGACCTGCACCGGAGGCGTCGATCTGATCACGCTCGTCAATATCAACGCCCCTCGAAGCGCCGTCGTCATTGCGGAGCGTCACCCCGTCAAATTGTGGGTCGAGAAGAACATCCCGCCGAACGACATCGTCCTGACGAAGAACTTTTTTACGCACCCCATTCTCGCGGCGGGCCGGAAGCTCTTCAACGGGTGGCAGTACTACTCGTGGTCGGCCGGATACGACACTGCCGGGCGCGACCGCATCGCGAAGGAGATCTTCGAGGGGACGGACGCGGATCGCGTCGAGGCGCTGCTTCGGGAAAAACGAATCCGCTACGTGCTTGCCGACGCCGAGACGAAGCGGGAGTTCGCCGTCAACGAACCGCTTCTGGACGGGATCATGGAACGCGTGTACGCGCACGGACCGTCCGGGACAATCGTATACAGGGTACGCCGTTAGCCGGACGATTGTCCTCTACAGGAAGTAGTTCCTGTGCCCGATTCGGATGACGGGAACGAGAAGAGTCTGCTCGTGTATCTCGTAGAAAATCCGGTACTCGCCGACGCGGAGGCTGTAGGCATTCGACTGCGGGAGTCGAGCGTGGTCGCGGGGGAGAGGATCTTCGGACAGCGCGTCAAGAGCGCGCCGGAGTTGCCGGTAGTCTCCGGCGTCCAGGGAGCGTAGCGTTGAGAGCGCGGTCGGGAACAGGCTAATTTCGTATGGCATATTTCGCGTCGAGCTCGGCGCGGAGCTGCCTCCAGCTGATCTTTTCCCCCTTGTTCGCGTGGGCGTCGCGGAGAAGCCGGAGATTCAGCTCGTCTTCGATTCGCTGCATGTATTCGGCATCCGCCGCAGGAACGACGGCAAAAGACGGCTTCCCTTTTTGACGGACGATGGTGCGCTCACCCCGCCCGGCGCGTTCGACCGCCTCGTCGAGGTTGGCGTTACAGAGTTCCCTGAGCATGGAATCGAATCACTCCCTTTCATCTATCGCGTATATATTGTACCTCAAGCGTTCGCCCGGTCCCCACCCTTGACACGGGGCGAGGCATCGCCTAGTCTGTTTTCCGTCGTTACGGACGGATATCCTGAACGAAGGAGGGACATGGAATGAATGTTTTCGATCTGCACACGACCGTGTGGCATGAGACTCAGCCCGGCGCGAAAGGGTGCTTTCTTCACAGCGCGAAGATGACGGTGGGGTCGTGGGAGTTCGACGCGAATGTGGTGCTGCCGATGCATTCGCACCCGCACGAGCAGATCCTGATGGTGACGAAAGGGAGCGTCGAGCTGACGCTCGGGGAGGAGAAACGCGTTCTCGAGGCGGGAAACATGGTCGTCGTTCCCCCGGATGTGATCCACGGCGTGACGACCATCACGCGCGCGTGCGTCACGGATGTGTTCAGCCCCGTTCGGGAGGATTTCAAGAAGCGTTTCGGCGAATAGCCCACGACTCTGAATGAGCACGATCCTGTCGCTTTTTGTCCCGCTCTTCGTGCTGATGGACTTCATCGGCACGATGCCCGTGTTCATCTCGCTCACGCGGACGATGTCGTCCGGGGTGCGGCGCCGTACGGCGGTCGAGGCGTCCGCGGTCGCCGGAGCGATCGTGTTCGGGTTCGCGGTGATCGGGCACGCGCTTCTGGAATATTTCTCGCTCTCGATCGAGGCCGTGAGGGTCGGAGGAGGACTGCTCCTGCTCTACATCGCGTTCGGGATGATCCTCGCGAGCCCCTACGAGCAGGGGAAGAACCCGGAAGGAGGGTCCGCGGGGATCGTGGTCTCGCCGCTCGCGATTCCCATGCTCGCGGGCCCCGGGAGCATGACCTTCGCGATGATCGCGTGGCTCGACCTCCCCGGCTGGGAGAAGCTCTATCTCGTCGCGGCGCTGATTCTCGCGGTTTTCGCGGGGGCGGCGCTCCTGCTCGCGTCGTCGATCATCAACCGTCTTCTCGGCTACGAATTCACGCGAGGGCTCGAGAAGATCACGGCCGTGATCGTATCGTTCATCGCGCTCGAGATGATCATGAGCGGCATCAAGGCCTATTTCTTCGCCGGGAGCTGACGGACCCCCGGCACAGGACGACGCGAACGGCCGTCCCCCTGCCGCAGAGGGACGGCCGTTCTTCATTTTCCGGAGCCACGTCCCCTACAGGAACATTCTCGCGAGCTTCCTGAGAAGGGATGACTCCATCTTCGTCATCATCCAGTCCTCCGCGAGCATCTTGTTGATCATCGAGACTGACGGGAACGAGTGCTGCATCATGAGGACGTGGCGCATCCCCTTGCCGTACTGCATGGCGAACGTCCACTCGTGGACGAGCTCACTCGCGGCCTCGCCGACGATGGTCGCGCCGTGGATCCGTCCGCGCCGGTCGGTGAGGACCTTGATGAATCCCTCCGGATGTCCGTCGGCGACCGTCCGGCCGTAGGACCGGTAGTCCTTCCGCATGGTCTGGACCTTCATGCCCTTCGCGCGGGCTTCCTTCTCGGTGAGGCCGACCTGGGCGATCTC
>CALFXN010000216.1 GCA_937957815.1 uncultured Synergistales bacterium | reverse complement strand
CACGGGCAGAATATCTTGCTCTTCGTGCCGAGCTGGACGTGGATCTCGAGACCGATCACGGGCGTGAACGAAAGCGTCATGAGCGCGTCACCTCCCCGACGGGTGCGCAGCGGCAGGGACCGAACGTCTTTTCGAGAACGGAAGCGATCTCGAGCAGGGTGAGGTCCCCCCATTTCGGACCGATGAACTGCATTCCGACCGGCAGGCCTTCCTTCGAAAACCCGGCGTTGAGAGAAAGTCCGGGAAGTCCCGCGAGGTTGACGGGCAGCGTGAAGATATCGGCCATGTACATCCGGATCGGGTCGTCGGTGAAGGCTCCCTGCCTGAACGCCGGAGTCGGCGACGTGGGGAGCAGGATCGCGTCGAGCCCATCGAAAGCCGTCTCGAACTCCTCCGTGATGCGCCTTCGGACCTTCTGCGCGACAAGGTAGTACGCATCGTAGTACCCCGAGCTGAGAACGTACGTTCCCGTGAGGATCCGGCGTTTGACCTCCGCGCCGAAGCCCGCCGCGCGAGTTTCGAGGTACCGTTCGAGCAGAGAATCGTCGCCGCGGGACATCCCGTAGCGGACGCCGTCGAAGCGCGCGAGATTCGAACTCGCTTCCGCAGGCGCCAGAATGTAGTAGCACGGCACGCCGTATTCCAGGACCGTCGGAAGCGATACCTCGAGGATCTCCGCGCCGAGCCGCACGCACTCGCGTACCGTCGCGTCGAATACCGTCCGGACATCCGCGTCCACAGGCGCTTTCGCGAGTTCGGAAACGAGCCCGACGCGCTTTCCGCGAAGGTCGTCCGGAATCGCCATGGCCTTGTAGTCCGGCCGTTTTCTTCTGCTGCTCGTCATGTCCTTCCCGTCCTCAGCACCGATTACGGAGAGCGCGAGAGGCAGATCCGACGCGTGCCTCGCGAACACCCCGATCTGGTCGAGCGACGACGCGAAGGCGACGAGACCGTACCGGCTCACGTGCCCGTAGGTGGGTTTGAGTCCGTAGATGCCGCAGAACGACGCGGGCTGGCGGATCGATCCCCCCGTATCGCTTCCGAGCGAAAGGGGCGCGTATCCCGCAGATACCGCGGCCGCGCTTCCTCCGGAGCTCCCTCCCGGAACGCGTTCCGGATCCCACGGATTCGCGGTCGGTCCGTAGGCGGAAAACTCCGTCGAGCTCCCCATCGCGAATTCGTCCATATTCGCCTTGCCGACGACGACAGCGCCCGCCCTTTCGAGAAGCTGCACCACCGTCGCGTCGTACGGCGGCTTCCAGTCGCCGAGGATCCTGCTGGCGCACGTCGTGGCGATCCCGCGCGTCGTCATGTTGTCCTTCAGGACGACGGGAACGCCGCAGAGCGGCCCGGGATCCCTTCCAGACTTCACCGCCTCGTCGACGGACCGCGCGGCGTCGCGGCCACGATCCTCCGTCACGCGCAGGAGCGCGTGAATCCCCGGTTCGAACGCGCGTATCCTCTCGAGCGACGACTCGAAAACCTCCGTGGCCGAAAACCGGCC
>CALFXN010000215.1 GCA_937957815.1 uncultured Synergistales bacterium | reverse complement strand
CGTCAGCGGCTTCAATGTCCGGTACGTCAAGGACTTCATCCGGGACTTCGAGTCCGGGGCGGAAATGCCTCCGAAGCGGACGGTCGTCTTCAAAGGCGCACTCGACAGACATATCGCCGATTTCGGAGGCGAGGACGCGTCTTCCGACGCCGTGCTGCTCGTGCTGCCCGACTGGCTCGCGGGGATCGCCGCACGGACGGTCAACGTTCAGGCTCCCCGGATGGCGCTCTTTGCGTCGAACTGGGCGATTTCGCACCGTACGGCGCAACTCGCCAATACCGTAGGCGACCGCCTGATCATCGCAGCGACAACGCACAGGCAATGGGACTCCGACGAGAACGAGTTCCTCCGGTTCGTCGAGGACACGTACGGCCGGAGGCTGACGCCGATCACGCTTTCCACGGGATACGACACCGTCGCCATGCTGGATGCGGCGGTCCGGGACGCGGAGTCGAACGCGCCGCGGGACATTTCCGCGGCGCTGAAACGCCTGAAAAACGTCCCGACTGTCGGCAGCGTCGTCCCGGTCGACGCCAACGGCGATATGCAGCAGCCCGTATCGCTTTTCTCCCTTGACGGCCGGGCGTGGAAACGGCTCTCCGGGACGGCTGGAACGCCGCCGAGCAAAGAGTTCGCACGGAGATCGCGATGAAGCGCCGGACGTTTTCCATACGCGGCATCTTTTCTATAATGATCGCGATCTTTTTCTCCGTCGTTCTCGCGCAGGCGGGAATCTCGATGTATTTTCACATCGTCGGCAGGCTCGACGCCGCGAAGGATCGGGCAGAGACCTTCCAGAAGACCGTCGCCGTTCTGTTGCGGAAGCAGGTGGAGGCCGCGGAGGAGATCGTCCGGACCGTCACCGTCGGGAAGGCTCTCATACAGGATGCGGGCGGCTCCGTTCTCGCGATCGCACTCCTGGACGGAAACAGCGTTCAGCTTTCCATCAAGGGATGGCTCCCGAACGGGCTCGAGCTGCCGCCGGATATCCTGACCCCGGAATGGACGGCGACCGATCTCCTCGACGCCTACGGCCGGAATCTGCTGGTCCGGACAACCAAAATCAGGGGACTCCGCGTTTTCGCCGCCATCAGCCCGGATATGAGGGACTTCGAGGAGTTCGCGAATCAGACCTTTCTCCCCGTCATCTTCGACTCGCAGGGGCACATTCTCTGGATGGGCGGCGAAAATCGGGAATCCCCGCTTCGCGCCCACTTCCGCGCCCGGGGGTTCGTCGCGCGCAGGAAGATCCCGGACAACTTCTGGACGCTCTTTCCGTCCCACCAGGGTTCGCGAATCGTCGTCAGACAGTCCCCGATCGCGTACGGCCTTTCGCTGTCCGTCATATACCCGCTGAAGGATCTTCTCGTCCCCGCGGTTCTCGGCGCCCTCTGGCAGTCCTCGATCGCCCTTCTGAGCCTCGCGGTCATCGTTCTCTTCTGGTTTCTCTGGCGGCGCGGAATCTACTCGAGCATCGCGGAAATCGC
>CALFXN010000214.1 GCA_937957815.1 uncultured Synergistales bacterium | reverse complement strand
CACCGAGATCTACACTCTTTCCCTACACGACGCTCTTCCGATCTGGGATGCGGGGCGTCGGAGCCCCTCATATCTTCGTCGGGGGAAGGTCAATATGACATGGATTCGGGAATTCCTTCGTCCGACCTGGTCCCAGTAGACGCTCTCGCGTCTCTTGCCCGGAAGGCCATCCTCGAACGCGGGGCGTCCTCCCTCCAGATGACTCCGCCGCAGGGAATCGACGAACTCCGGTTTCTGCTCGTCAAGCACGCCGTTTCCCGCGGAATCCCCGCGCAATGGAACAACATCCTGGTGACGTCGGGCGGACGACAGGGGCTCTATATCGCGGCCGCGGCCCTTTCGACCGTCGGAGTCGGCAAGATGTGGATGGAAGAGCTGACGTATCCTGATGCCTGGGGTATCGCGAACGGCGCCGGGATGACCGTCCACGCGCTGCCTTCGGGTGGCGGCCACCTCTGGGAACTTCCAGGCACTCTCGGTCCATGCGATGTCCTGTACCTCGTTCCGAGCTTCCAGAATCCGACGGGGCGCACGATTCCGATGGATGTTCGCCGGAAAATCCTGGACGAGAGCCTCAGGAGAGGGTTCTTCATCATCGAGGATGACGCGTATGGAGAACTCCGCTTCGGGGAGACGAGCGTCCCCGCCCTCGCCGCGATGGAGGGGGCCGAGCGCGTCCTGTACCTCGGTTCGTTCAGTCAGGTTCTCTTTCCGGGACTGCGGATCGGATATTCCCTCGTTCCGACCTCGCTGGTCCCGCACGTTCTGGCGGCGCTCGCAACCCATTCCGGGCCCGTGTCGACGCCCGTACAGCTCATGACGGCGTCGTTCATCGCGTCCGGAGGGCTCGAACGGGCGCTTTCGGACGTCCGGCAGTCGATGCAGGCCCGGATGAGGTCTCTTTCGGAAGCACTCGACAGATATATGCCTGAATATCGCTTCGACGTCCCGGGCGGAGGAATCTACCTGTGGCTTCCGACGAACGGACGAAAGGGCGACGAAGCCGCCCGCGCCGCCGGGAACGAGGGCGTTCTGGTCTCTCCCGGGAGGGCGTTCCACCTGTCCGGAATCGATCCCCTTGCGGTACGCCTGTCGATCAGTTCTGTTCCGGCCGTGCGGATGGGCGACGCGGTCCGCAGACTGCGCGCCGCATGGGAGACATCAGGTCACTCTTTGTCTCGCTGACGAATCTCTTCATCGACCGAACACAAAAAACGATGCCAGAGCCAGAGGGCGGCTGCGGCGCAGACAGTTCCTCCAACGAGTCCGATTGCGATGAGATCGGGACGTCCCCGTCCGACGAGGTATCCTCCGACTCCGGCAACGGCATGTCCGTAGAATCCGAGTGTGGCGATTGAAAGAATGAGAACCGTGAAACGCATGCGATCATCCTTTCATGAAATGCTATCTTGTGTAACGGAACGAAATGTGATAGATTGTATCTAAAAAGACAATACTGACTCTTGTACAATATTTACTCATGTCTCTTTCGCATCACGAATATAGGGAGGAATGGCGCGTGAAAGAGCCGAGAATATACACCACGTCCTCGGATTATGCCTACCAGGAGCTTCGGCACAAGATTATCACGAAGCAGCTGAAGCCGGGGCAGCGGCTTCCGGAGGTGAGTATCGCGGTTCAGATGGGCGTCAGCAGGACCCCGGTCCGGGAAGCTCTCCGACGCCTGGGGACGGAAGGGCTCGTCAACATCATACCGAACAGCGGTGCGCGGCTTGCCGCGCCGACGCCACGGGAGATCGAGGACACGTTTCTCGTTCGCGAACAGCTTGAAAGCCTCGCCATCCGTCTCGCGGCGGAACGTATCGACGACCGCCACCTCCGTCGCCTCGAAGAGGCCATGATCGAGGAAGCGCGCGCAATCGACGAAAAGGAACTCGAGGCGTACCTTGAGGTCAACGAGTCCTTCCACACGACGATCGCCGACGCGAGCGGCAACAAAGTCCTCGCGAAGCTTGTCAGGGATATCATAGCGCGGACGAACGCGTATGTGGTCTTCTACGATCCCTTCTACCAGAATGAGACGGTTCCGACGGTCGATGTCCATCGGGAAATTCTCGTGGCCCTGAGGCATCACGATGCGGAGAAGTGCGTGAAGCTGATGAAGCGCCATCTCAGGGAGGCGGCGGCCGGAATCAACCAGAGCCAGTCGCTTTTGCCCGAGAGCGTTCATGGACATGGGAAGGAAGACGCGGTCGAAAAAGAACCGAAGGAATGAACCGCGCCGGAACGGAGATCCGCCGTTCCGGCGCTTTTTTCCGCCCCCATTCGATTCTCTCCGTTGTACGCGGACCGGTTTTATGCCACAATTCCTCCGTTCGACGGGATGATGATCTCTGTAAAGAACGAAGGGTACCGTGTCCGATGCCGCGACGATTAAGGAGGATCTGAAACCATGCAGAAAATACCGACGCTCGATCTGAAGAGGAATTATGCGCGCATCCGAGACGAAATCGCCGATGCCGTTTCGGGAGTGCTCGAGAGCCAGGCGTTTATCCTGGGACCGGAAGTATCCGCGTTTGAGGAAGAGTGTTCGGCCTATCTCGACGGGGCGCAGGCCATAGGCTGCGCTTCAGGGACCGATGCACTCTTCCTCGCGATGATGTCGCTCGACATCGGTCCGGGTGACGAGGTCATCACCACCCCCTACAGCTTTTTCGCGACCGTGAGTTGCATCACGCGGCTCGGTGCGACGCCGGTCTTCGCCGATGTAGACCCGGAGACGTACAACATCGATCTCCAGCAGGTGCTCGATCGTCTGACACCGAAGACGAAGGTCGTTCTTCCCGTGCATCTGTTCGGGCAGATGGCTCCGCTCGAAGCCATTTCGGGTGAGCTCGCGAAGCGCGGCGTCTCGATCGTCGAAGATGCCGCGCAGGCCTTTGGATCGTGGCGAAAGATCGAGGGCGCTATCGTCCGCGCGGGAACGTACGGCGCTCTGGGGTGCTACTCGTTCTTCCCGACGAAAAATCTCGGCGGCTACGGAGACGGCGGCATGATCGCGACACGTGACGGACGCCTCGCTGAACGCGTGCGGAAATTGCGCGTGCACGGAGCCGGAAAGACCTACTTCCATGACGAGGTCGGACTGAACAGCCGCCTCGATTCGCTCCAGGCGGCCGTCCTCCGCGTCAAACTCCGGCATCTCGAGGAGTGGAACGAAGAGCGCCGCATCGTGGCCGACCGCTACCGTCTTTTGTTCGCCGAACGGGAGCTTCTCGAGTTCGTCCGTCCGCCCGTCGAACTCGAAGGAAACTACCATATCTATCACCAATACGCCCCGAGGGTCAAAGACAGGGACGCGCTCGAATCCTTCCTCGAGGCCCGCGGGATCGGATGCCGGGTCTATTACCCGTTGTCGCTCCATCAGCAGAGGTGCTTCTCGTTTCTGGGCTACAAACCGGAGGATTGCCCGGTTTCCGAGATGCTCAGCCGCGAGACGCTCGCGCTGCCGGTCTTCCCGGAACTGACCGCCGAAGAGCAGGTTCGGATAGCGGACGCGATCGCGGAGTTCTACCGGAGCAGGAATACGTAATTTGACCAATGTTGTTCTTTATCGGCGGACGATGTACAATATTTTCCGTCGAACCGGCGGGTATCCGGTGCGACCATAACGATTACACCCACGGGAGGGATTGAGATGTACCCGTTTCTTTTCGATCGCACCATGTTGCTGTTGCTGCCCGCCCTGCTTCTCGCTCTGTGGGCGCAATTCCGCGTGAAGAGCGCGTATTCCCGTTTCGGAGAGGTGCCTTCGCGCCGCGGGGTCACCGCAGCGCAGGTCGCGCGATCGCTGCTGGATCGTTTCGGACTGACGAACGTTCCTGTCGGCCGCGTGCCGGGGAACCTGACCGACCACTATGACCCGAGGGACAAGTCCCTCTCCCTGTCAGATACGGTATACAACAGTACGAGCATCGCGGCGATCGGTGTCGCCGCGCACGAGGTCGGACACGCGATCCAGGACAAGGACGGATACGCTCCGCTCGCGATCAGGAACGCGATCGTTCCCGTCGTGGGGATAGGTTCGACGATGGCCTTCCCGCTGTTCTTCATCGGTCTGTTCCTTCGTGGGGAGTTTCTCATGAACCTCGGCATCGTCCTTTTCCTCGGCGTCATCGTGTTCCACCTCATCACGCTTCCGGTGGAATTCGACGCGAGCCGCAGGGCGCTCCGGGTTCTCGGCGATACCGGACTTCTCGGGATGGACGAGGTTTCCGGCGCGAAAACGGTCCTGAACGCCGCCGCGCTGACGTACGTCGCTGCCACGGTGATGGCGTTCGCACAACTCCTCCGCCTTCTTGCGCTTCGCGGGATGTACGGAGACCGGGATTAGGCGCTCATTCGCGCTTCACGGATGGGGATACGGAGGGTATGATGGTGGGGCGGTCTGCCGACCGCTCCACTTCTTTTTTCCGACGGAAGGACGGATCGACATGCCTCTGCTTCTGATCGTCGCGCTCCTCGTTCTCGTTCCATGGGTGGGCGTCGTTTTTCTCGTCATGTTCGGCGTATTCGTCCTTGCGGCCATGACGCTCGGATTCGCCGCGAACTCCTTTCTGTGGCTGTTCATCGGGCCGACGCAACTTTTCCGGATTCTTTTCAACCGCAGGGTGCGGCGAAACCACGCCATCGAGCACGCGACCGTACATATCCTCGAAGAGCGCTTTGGTCGCCTGAACATCGAAGGCATGGCCGAAGAGACCGGTTTCTCGCTGAAAGGGCTCCGTGACCGCGACCTCGTCTCCATGGCGGCGCGCGCGGCGCTCGAACGTCTGAGAAGTGGGGAAAGCGATCTTGCGATCCATCCGAGATGCGGAACGACGCTCGTTGTCCTGAACACGCTCGCTTCGGTGCTGTTCCTGCTCATTCTCGCCGCGACGGGAAGCCTGAGCCTGCTGACCGTTGCGGCCTCACTGCTTTTTGCGTACGCTCTCGCTCCCCTCGCGAGCCGTCTGGCGCAGAAATACGTCACGACGGACACCGGGGTGGGCGATATGGAAATCCTGTCCGTCGAGGTCCGGAGTCGGCGGGTGGCGATGTCGGGGTTGTCGTTCATGGTTCCGGAATCCCTGTTCGTTCGCACCCGCTCTTCCGGAGATTCTCCGGTGGTGGAGGTGATCGACTGATGCGGGGCATCGAAGGTGCGCTCCGCGTGCTTCAGGATGTTGAAAGAGGAGAACTCGCGAGCGTGTCCCTGAGGAGACTCGCGTCGAAACTGCCGTCACCCGAGATGACGCTCGCGGCTTCGCTGGTCTATTGCACGCTGCGGAAGCGATCTCTCTGGTACGAGATGGTCCGTTCCTTCCTGAAACCGGCCATCGAGGGTCTGAACGGGGCGACGGTGAACGCGATGCTTCTTGGGGCCGCCGGAATGACGGACCTGCGGTATTTCGTGCCGATGGCGCTGACGAACGCGGTCGTCCAGAACGTCAAGGAGACGGTGGGAGAGCGGGAGGCGCGTCTCGTGAACGCGGTTCTCCGGAGAGTCGGCGAGAGCGGGAATGATTTCATCCGGACTCTTTCGTCGAGCTGCGACCTCAAGGATTTCGCGATCCTCCACGGAATGCCTCCGTGGGCGGCGTTCATCCTCAAGGAAGGGGTCGGTCCGCAGGAGGCGAGGAAGCTGGTTCGCATGGCGCGAATCCGGCCCTACGCATCCTTCCGGGTCTGGCCCGAGTCGAAGATCCCCGAGGTTCTCGAACGGGCGAACGCAGCGGGATACCGGTGCTGGGGGTCGCCTCTCATTCCGTATTCGGTCCGTCTGGCGTCATCGGTTTACCCGCCGTCCTTCGCCGGGTACAATAAAGGAGTGTCCACGCCGCAGGGCGAGTCGTCGATGATGGTCGGCGAAGTGGTCCGGCGTCTCTGGAAGAGAGGACTCGTTCTCGATATGTGCGCCGGACGCGGCATAAAGGCGGGGCAACTGGCCGCGCTGCTTCCCGGAGCGACGCTCGAGTGCTGGGAGATCTCCCCTGGAAGGGCGAAGGCGCTCGAGAAGGAACGGAAGCGTCTCAACGCCTCGTGGGCGATCCGCCTGGGAGACGCGCTTCACCTCGAGCCCCCGGTTCGTCCGGAGATCGTCGTTCTCGACGCACCGTGTTCGAACAGCGGGACGTGGTCGCGCCATCCGGAAGGGAAACAGCGGCTCTCCGCAGAAGCCGTAGGACGAGTTTCGGATCTCCAGAAGCTGTTGCTGCGCCGGGCGATTTCCATCGTCGCGCCGGGAGGCTTCGTGGTGTACGTCACATGCAGCCTGTTCCGGAGGGAGAACGAGGAGATCGTCTCGCGCGTCCTTTCGGAACGGAATGATATCTATGAGGTCCCGCCCCCGATCTCAGGTCTCCGGATCCATCGGGGACGTCCGTGGGGAGTGTACCTTTGGCCCGAACTTCCCTGGCTCGACGGTTTCTACATTGCCGTTCTGGGCAGGAAAACTCAGGAGGCGACCGCATGAAGATGATTCGTTGGGCGATGGTGTTCGTTGTTCTCGTCATCGTCGCGTCTGCCGGAGTTGCGGTGTACACGGTCTTTTTCGGAGGAAAGGATCTCGCCGTGCCGAGGCTTCGGGAGATGTCCGTTCTGGATGCGATGGAGGAGGTCAAGCGGCTTGGGCTGCAGGCGAAGATCGACCAGGTCGACTCCACGCTGTCTCCCGGAATGGTTCTCGCGCAGTGGCCGGAACCCGGGACGAAAGTCCGCAAGGAGACCACGCTCATTCTGAAGGTCAGCAGGGGGGCCGTCAACAGGAAGGCGATCCCCGACGTTCGCGGGATGGAATACTCGAAGGCGGTGGCGACCCTTGAGCAGAACGGCTTTTCCGCCGGCGACGTCGTGCGCCTGAACGACGAATCCCGTCCGGCCGGGAGCGTTCTGGCGCAGAATCCTGCCGCTCCCGCAACGGTGCCGCAGGGACGGAAGGTCGATCTGATCGTCAGTTCCGGCGGAGCGGTCAAGGGCGGGAAGATCCCCGTACCGGAGCTCTCGCAGCAGGACGAGAAGACAGCGAAAAAGCTGCTGTCGGAGTCGTCTCTGACCCTGGCTGGAGTCGAATACGTCTACAACCAGAATACGAACGAAGGCATGGTCATGGGAACGAAACCTCGTGCCGGAGCGCTTGTCCGCCCGGGGGACGGGGTAACGCTCGTCGTCTCGACGCTGAAGAAGCCTGACAAGGTGGAAATTGCGACTCCCTCGGGCGGGAAGGTCACGGCGCCCGGCATGACGCAGACGACGCCGGGAGTTGCTCCGGATGGCGCAAGCGAAAGAGTTTCCGTAACGACGGAACCTTCGGGAAAACCGACTCCGTCAACTTCGGTGCCGGTGGCTCCCGGTGGAAAGCAGAGCGTCGCGAAGGTCCGCTATCAGGTTCCGCCGCTCTCGAAATCGATGTCGCTGCGAATCGAAATGGTCGACGCGAACGGAACGCGCCAGCTGTTGAGCCGTGAAGTCAGGGGAGGGGAATATATCTCTCTCGACGCGCCGTTTTCGAAAGAAGGCGTCGTCACCATCTACCTCGGAGGCGAATTCGTGTGGCAAGACAGATTCAGGTAAGCAGGCGACACGCGAGCCCCGACAGCGTTGTGTCGGGGGAGCGTAGTCGTTCG
>CALFXN010000213.1 GCA_937957815.1 uncultured Synergistales bacterium | reverse complement strand
ACGTGGTATCCGAGCGCTTCGAAGACGAGCTTCGCGCGTTCGTTGCCCGAGTCCATCATCTTCTCGACCTCGCGGAGGTCGTTCGTGCCGAGATGCGCGACGAGGCCGCCGCCGCCGACGAGCTTTTTCAAGAGCTGTTCGAGGTCGAACTCGCCGCTGTAGGCGAGGCGTACGAGCGCCCCGGCGGGAAGCGATCCCGCGCGCTCCGGCGAAAAGGGCCCCTGCCCGTCGAGCGCGTTGTTGACGTCGACGATCCTGCCGTGGTCGTGCGCGCCGACGGAGATTCCGCCGCCCATGTGCACGACGATGAAGTTGCAGTCCGCAAGCGGTCTTCCGAGGTCGGACGCGGTCCGCCGCGCGACGGCTTTCTGATTGAGTGCGTGGAAGAGCGACCGGCGTTCGATCTCGGGAAGGCCCGAGACGCGCGCTTCCGGGACCAGTTCGTCGACGACGACGGGATCGACGATGAACGCACGCTTCCCCGCCGATTTTTCGGCGATACGGAGCGCGAGCGGCGCCCCGAGGTTGCTCGCGTGGGAACCGTAGCGGCAGGAGCGCAGATCCCGGAGCATCGGTTCGCCCACCTCGTAGGTGCCTCCGGGGATGGGCCGCAGCAGGCCGCCGCGACCGACGACGCCGTCGAGATCCTCGGGCTTCGTTCCGTGGGACGCCATCGCCTTCAGGATCTCCTGGAAGCGGAACTCCTCCTGTTCGGAAATTCCCTTGAAGCGACGGATGACGTCGACATCGTACCGCTGGGTGTCGGACCAGACTTCCTTCCCATCCTGAAAGAGCGCCACCTTCGTGCTCGTGGACCCGGGGTTGATCGCAAGAACCTTCATTGCACACTCCTCCAATCGATCACATGCTCCGCGTCCGTTTCGGCGCGGGACATCGTAATGCGACAGCCGGAGGAAGAGGCTGCGCGCGTCTTCCTCCGGCCGGTGTTTCCGTTCGTCTTCGGTGCGGATTACTTTTTCTTCTGGAACGCCGAGAGCGCGACCGCCGCCGCGACGGAGAGCAGCTTCGCCCTCGGGGAATCGGCACGGCTCGTGAGCACGACCGGCGCCGTTGCGCCGAGGATGAGTCCGGCGGTCTCGTTTTTCGAGAAGTAGACGAGAGCCTTGACCATCATGTTGCCCGCGTCGATGTTCGGCACGATCATGACGTCGGCATGTCCGGCGACCGGCGAGACGATGCCCTTGGTCTTCGCGGATTCCTCGGAGACCGCGTTGTCGAGCGCGAACGGGCCGTCGACGATGCAGTTCTTGATCTGGCCGCGGCGGTTCATCTGCGTCAGCGCGGCCGCGTCGAGCGTGCAGGCCATGTCGGGGTTGACGACCTCGACGGCCGCGAGGACGGCGACCTTGGGCTCCTCGACGCCGAACGCGCGGGCGAGGTTGACGGTGTTCTGGAGGATGTCGGCCTTGGCGGCGAGATCAGGATACATGTTGAAGGCCGCGTCGGCGATGAAGAAGACGTGGTCGAAGCCCTCGACGGTGTGGAAGTAGCAGTGGGAGATCGTGTTCTTTCCGGAGCGCAGGCCGACTTCCTTGTTGAGCATCGCGCGCAGGAAGTTGTTCGTGTGGATCTGGCCCTTCATGTAGATGTCGGCTTCGCCGGAGGAGACGAGCGCGACGGACTTCATGCCCATCTGTCCCTCGTTGCTCTCGTCGATGACCTTGTAGTTCGCGAGATCGACGCCGGCCTGTTCGGCCGCGGCCTTGATCTTCGACGCGTTTCCGACGAGGATCGAGTTCGCGAAGCCTGCCGTGCGGGCCTCCTCGAGCGCGGAAATCAACCCGGCGTCTTCGGCCATGGCAACCGAGACCTTCTTCGGGCCCTGTTCCTTCCCGATCTTCTTCGCGTATTCAAGCAGTGCGGCCAACGTGCGGATCTGTTCCATTCTGTGGCACCCTCCTTCGATTATCGCGCCACCACCGCGCCGAGCGCGATGGAGAGCAATTTTGTTTCCATGGAGTCGAAACGGCTCGTAAGAACGATGGGTTTCCGGGCGCCGAGGACGACGCCCGCCCCGCGTTCTTTCGCGAGGTACGTCATGACCTTTCCGACGAGGTTTCCGGCCTCGATCGTCGGCACGAGGAGGATGTCCGCGTTTCCGGCGACGGGAGAGGAGATCCCCTTGATCTTCGCCGCCTCCTCGGAGACCGCGTTGTCGAGCGCGAACGGTCCGTCGACGACGCACCCCTTGATCTGCCCGCGGTCGCTCATCTTCGCGAGCGCGGCGGCATCGATCGAACAGGGCATGTCGGGGTTCACGACTTCGACGGCCGCGAGGGCCGCGATCATCGGGCACTGGACTCCGAGTTTATGGTAGCACTCGACGGCGTTCTGGATAATCCCCACCTTCGTGGGGAGATCCGGATACATGTTCATCCCGCCGTCCGTGAGACCGAAGATCCGCTTCTCCATGACCGTGATCTCCTGCAGGAAGAGATGCGACAGGAGCGATCCCGTCCGCAGGCCCCACTCCTTGTTGAGGACGGCCTTGAGCAGCGTCGCGGTCTTCACGAGTCCCTTCATGAGAAGGTCGGCGTCGCCGCACGACACCATCTTGACGGATCTCTCGACCGCGAGGTCGTCCGTCTTCTCGTCGACGATCCCGATACCGTCGAGGCTGAGTCCGTCCCTCTCGGCGAGCGAGCGGATCTTCGCCGCGTCGCCGACGAGGACGCCGTTGACGAGTCCTTTCGCGTGCGCCGCGCAGACCGCCGCGAGCGCGTCGTCGCCGTAGGGGCACGCGACCGCTATCGTCATCTTCCTCCCGCCGGAGCAGAGATCGAGAAGAAAGTCCAGGTTCCGCATCGTCATCGTTTCGTCCCTCCCGCACAATCCCCGTAGCGTTTGGCGGTTTCCTCGCCCGAGAGCACGCGGAGCGCCCCCTCGGCGAGCGCCTTCATTTCATCCTCGCCCGGATACAGAAGCACCGGGGCGATCCACTGTACGCGCTCCTGCACGAGCGCCACGAAGTCGCTGTCGTAGGCCACGCCGCCCGTGAACAGGATCGCGTCGACCTTTCCGTCGATCGCGGTCGCCTGCGCGCCGATCTCCTTCGCGACGGCGTACGCCATGGCGCGGTAGACGAACGCCGCGCGTTCGTCGCCCGAGGCGATGCGTCCCTTGACTTCGCGAAGGTCGCTCGTCCCGAGATGGGCAAACATCCCTCCCTGTCCGGCAAGGCGCCGGAGCATATCCTTGAGCGAGAGAGAACCGCTGAAGCACAGACGCACGAGGTCGCCCGCGGGAAGACCGCCCGCGCGTTCGGGCGAGAAGGGACCGAAATCGTTGCCGCAGTTCACGTCGACCATGCGCCCTCTTCGATGCGCACAGATCGTGATGCCGCCGCCGATGTGCGCGACGACGAAGTCCAGCTCGTCCCATGGTTTTCCGAGATCCTTCGCGGCGCGGCGGACTGTCGCCTTGACGTTGAGCGCGTGGGCGAGGGAGACCTTCGGGAGTTCGGGCAGCCCCGTGATCCGGGCGACGTCCTCCATTTCGTCCACGGCGACGGGATCGACGATGAATGAGGGGATTCCGAGGGGGTCGGCCATCGCCTTCGCGATGATCCCGCCGAGGTTGGAGGCGTGTTCCCATGGCTTGCCGACTCGAAGCCGGTCGATGAGCGCCTGGTCCACCGCGTACGTCCCCCCGGGGATCGGGTCGACGAGTCCGCCGCGGCCGCAGACGCAACCGAGGTCCGCGAGCGACGACCCGTGCGCCGCGATCGCCTCTTCGATCGTCTTCCGCCGAAAATCGAACTGATCCGCCACGTTCGCGAAAGCCGCGAGTTCCGCAGGATCGTGCCGGACCGTCTCGCGCCACACTTCCCGGTCCGAATCGAACCAGGCGATCTTCGTACTCGTTGATCCGGGATTGATGGTCAATACCTGAATCCCCACAGATCGTCCCCCCTGAACGACAAAATGACGAGCGAACCGACATATGCGTCTGAATTCAGATTCGTTCGTTTTTTACTGGACTCCATTATACAGGACAAGGCATGGGGAAGGAAGAAAGGAAAGCGGCGTTTCGGACGAAGAACGCACTCCCTCCGGATCTCTTTTCGCCGGCGCGGCCGGGAACGGGGCGGGGCGTATCAGCCCGGAACCGACAGCAGGAGGCGTCCCGCCTGGAAGACGACGACCGATCCGACGTAGCCGACGAACACCGTGAAGAACACCATGAACGCGGTCCAGCGGACGCTCTTCGTCTCCGCGTAGGTCGCCGCGACGGCCGCGACGCACGGAACGTAGAGAAGCGTCATCACGAGGAACGAGTAGGCCGAAAGGGGCGTGAAAAAACGCGCGAGGGCCTGTTCGAGACCGACTTCGGAAACGCCGAGAAGCGTTCCGAACGTCCCGACGATCACTTCCTTCGCGAAGAAGCCGAAAACGAGCGCGACGGCGGCCTGCCAGAAGCCGTATCCCGCGGGCGCAAGGACGGGGGCCATCAGGTGCCCGAGCCGTCCGACGAGGCTTTCCTCGCCCGCGTAGGGGGTCCCTGGCGGCAGATTGGCCATCGCCCACATGATGACGACGCCGCCCAGAATCCACGTCCCGGCCTTGCGGAGAAACATGATTCCGCTCTCGGACGCCGCGCGGGCGACGTTCCGGAGCGAGGGCATCTGGTAGGGAGGGAGCTCGATGAACAGATCGTGCGGCTCGCCGCGGAAGAGCGTGCCGCCGAGCAGCTTCGCGGCCGCCACCGCGACGACGACGCCGAGGACGTAGAGCGAGAAGACGACCGTCGGGGCGTCGTCGCCGTAAAAGGCCCCCGCGAAGAGGATGTAGACGGGAAGACGCGCCGAGCAGCTCATGAACGGGATGACCATGAGCGTGAGGAGGCGGTCGCGAGGATTGTCGAGAATCCGCGTCGCGGCGATCGCGGGGACGTTGCAGCCGAACCCCATGATCATCGGGATGAAGCTCTTGCCGTGGAGCCCCACCATCGCCATGATGCGGTCCATCACGAAGACGCCCCGGGCCATGTAGCCGGACTCCTCGAGCATCGCTACGGCCGCGAAGAGCAGCATGATCTGCGGCACGAAAACCAGGACCGACCCGACGCCGCCGATGATTCCGTCCGAGACGA
>CALFXN010000212.1 GCA_937957815.1 uncultured Synergistales bacterium | reverse complement strand
GGGCGGGGCGCGTCGTCTTCTCATGATTTTCGATGGTACTCATATACCACATGAAGGGGTGGGACTCCGAGTCCCATTTTTCTCCTCGCTCCATTCCTCTACCCATCTCGCGCGGATCAGAATCGTATCCGCGTCTTCCAAATACGGCATCAGCTTGACCAGGCATCGCTTCCACCATCGATCTACCGTATTCCGTCCCCATCCCACAGAATCCGCGACCCATTGCCGGTGATCGCCCCGATGGAACGTGTCATTCCACCAATACCTCGCCACGAAATCAAGCTCCTGTGACGAGAGTTCCATCAGTCCCCGTTCGATCGCCGCGATATTCCGCTGCACTCGCTGGTACTCCGGGTGACATTCCTTAAGCATGATGATCTTCTCCGCCTGCGGCAGCGATACGCCACCCTGGACGCGATCGGAATACGGGTCTTTGAACGACACCTCGAAGATGGAATCCATGACGCGAAGCAGGCGTTTCCACGCCGGATAGAGTTCAAGCTTCCTCTCGGCGGCGGTTATTTCGTCCGGTGCATAGGGCGAAAGGATCTCCATTATCGCGTCGTTTTTTCGCATTCCCTACCCCCCGCCATCTCCCGAATGCCGTTCAAGATCTTCTCCCTGTTTTCCAATGAGATTTCGGAGACGACATCCGAAAGCGCATCGATGAACTTGTGGGCCTTGTCGAGTTCCGCCCGGAGTTTCTCTATTTCTCGTTTTGCCTCTAGGTTGGCATACAAAATCGCTCCGATATACCGATTGCCATCGCATCTCTGACAGTGAACCGGCATATCGCGCTCCCAGTCGTAGAGGAGCAAAATCTTCTTTTCGTCAGCAGGCATTCAAATCACGGCCCCTTCTTCCATTACGTCGTCGGGTCGTAACTCATATCGGCAACACTTCCTGCGCCTCTTCCCGTTTTGCCCTGATTTTCCGTTCCGCCAAATCAATCCGGGCATATAAGGACTTCTCCTCCTCGCGAAGCTTTTTGCGTTCGGATTCGAAAAGGGACCTCCGTTGGAGAAGAACATGGATTTCGGAGAGTCGTTTGCGGGCGTCGCGAAGTATCGAAAAAGGGTCTCGCATCGACGAATTCCCCCCTTGGTGAGCTTGTGCACTTGGTGCACTTTTTTTCCACATACTCAAGAATTTCAGTTTTTCCTATCCGCTCTATAGGAAAATACCTTATATACGTTTTCTTCTATTTTCTTTCTTTAGAAGTGAACAAAGTGCACCAAGAGTGTATAGAGGTAGTAGTAGCAAAGCTTTGTTCTTGGTGCACTTTTGGTGCATTATGGTGCGCATGGTGCATCTCCCGAAAAATCGGACGGAAATTTTATGACTCCGTTTTGGTCCGGTGCACTTTCGCAAGAGGATTTTGGTGCAGGTATCGAAAAGCCACGTACACCAGCGTAGACATATTCCTCTATCCCGCGTGCCGTCTGTTTCGCGGTCTGCCGAAACGCCCGGATGAACTTCGTCCGGCTCATCG
>CALFXN010000211.1 GCA_937957815.1 uncultured Synergistales bacterium | reverse complement strand
TCTGTGGAGTCAGTGTTTGCAAGGGTCCACAACGATTTGGCGGAGGCGTGTGGGAATCGAACCCACCGAGGACGGTACGAACCGCCCCCCACCGGATTTGAAGTCCGGGGGCGACACCAGCCACCATTCGCCTCCACGCTAAGAAAGCATAGTATCATGCGATACGGCAGTCTGTCCAGATTGTCCAAACCTTCATCGCGTCTCGATATCTTTGGAAATGGCTCTTGCGGGCTCCGGCGATTCCATGAGCAAATCCCCCGAGACGATGTAGACACGCTCGTTGAAACGAATCGATGCCGCTCTGAAATGTGTGATTCCGGTCACCAGAGATGAAACATCGTGGAGCGTGTCGCGAAGAAGTTTATACTGTCCGACAAGAGGGACCCCGTAGTCGATGATTTTCTTCCCGTATCCCTTAATAGTGGACTCTTCGGGGATGGTCCTCAGATCTTCCCTTTCCCCGCGAAATACAAGGGTCGTAGAATAAATCGGGTGTGTGATCCTGACCTCGGCTTCATCAGTCGGTGGAAGCTCTTTTTCGAGATACATGATAAAGCTGCCGCTTTTGGTATCGTAGAAAACGCTGCCGCTTTTTCTTGCTTTCCGTTGTTTTCCTGTTAACTGAACGTCATTTCCAGAAACAGTCCAGACAGGTTTCCCCGAAAATACGACCGAGATGTCGAAGTCCATATCACGCGGCGTGAAATCATTCTGTCTTTCATGTCCCACGGTCCCTATGAGCCACTTTTGCGGGATCTGGATCGCAAGGACATCGTTTCTTCCCTTTCTATAATATGCATCGAAACGAATCGAAACGAAATCTTTCAGGACCTTGGCAAGCAAGGCAACGTCTTTCTGTCGTCCGAAACGCTCGAGGAGATCCTGATTCTTCAGGGTGTCGATACCGACGGCCTTGTCGAGCGCTTCCTCCAGAGCATCCGAAGCTTTCTTCGAAAGAACTGCGCCTGTTTTCACATTATCGAGAATCTGTCCGTTCAATTCTGTTTCGAGCCCGTTATCGATGTTTCGCTGCAAACACTCTATCGCGTTTTTTTTGTCGCCGATTCGAGCGTACGCAATGCCTGCGAAAAGGAAATTCTGCCACTCTGACGTACGGGAATTCTTCAGAACGATTTCGAGCAGCCTCCGAATTTCTTTCGCGTCATCCCAACCGATTATTCGGACAATGTTCATTGCCACGGACGCGGAAAAGGGGTCTTTCCGGAAGATCGGTCGCCGGTGTTCCTCGAAAGCACGAAAGGCACGAAGAGCATCGTCGCGTTTCCCGCAGCGGATTGAGGTATTTCCTAGAAAGTACCAGAAAGGAGGATATTCGACAAACTTGTCTGAAAGACGCGCCAGTCGCCTGTAGCGTTTCTCCATTTCTCCGTCCTTGACCGCTTCGATGAACTCCTCGATGTCCTCATTCGTAAGGCGATATCGGTCCGGAAGGGAGTACTTCTGCACGAGCTTCCACGACGATGCAAAGAGTTTTTTCTGAAGATCGTTCAACTTCTGGATGCGATCTTTGTCGAGTTCATATAGCTTGTCATCGTATTCTTTTTTGTATTCTTCCAGAGTGTTCTTATGGTCGAAATATGCGGATGTGGCGTTCAGGACGCCGTCGAGAAGCGCGATGCTCCCGTCCAGGCCGCCTGCGGCCGTTTTCGTCAGCGATTGCAGAATCGTTCGTTCGGTTCTTTTTGTATAGAATCGGATCGCCTTCGCTTTGGCGTCTTCGCGCAAAAGGCTTTCGGTTATAGCATCCATCAGTCCCTGGAAGAGAGAGATGAGCTCTTCATCCGCCCTGATTGCCGAGAAGTCGAGGTTGTTGATTATATCCTTGTACTCACGCTCGAGGAGCAGTCGATCGTTATAGGATACGATTTCCGCGACGGCAACGATGCAGGAATTCAAAGCCGCGAGCGTATGTTCGGGCGCAGCCGAAGCGGTATCGGATGCGGCAGACTCTCCTGCGAAAAGAAGGAACGCAAGAACGGCTGAAGAAAAAAGGCGACGCATCGTCATGGGCTTCACTCCTGCCTGTAACCGCAATTGCCGTTACTTCCGAGCGGAACGAAGGAATCCCGGATTATCTCGCCGCGTTCATCAACAAAAATCGTTGCGAAAAACGTCGTATCCCCGAAGATAAAGGGAGCGACCTTTACAAAGAAGGGGTTTATTCCAGGAATCTTTGATGACTCGTCGATCGAAACCCATACCAGGCTTCCTTCATTGCTCGGGTGTAGCTCACCATGAAATCCGTGCGCGTCACAATAAACCGCAACCACTTCTTTTCCGTTTTCTCCCTGAACAATATGCGCGATTCCGCGAGTCCTCACTCCATCAAGAAACAAACCGGTTTCTTCACGTACTTCCCGGGAACATGCCTCGATGAAAGATTCTCCGCGTTCTTTCTTTCCACCCGGGACCGTGAGTGTCCCCTTGTAGGGGTCATTTCCCCTGCGAATCAACAATACGTTGCCATCTTTGATGACAAAGCAGAAAACGATACCTGAGAGGTACGAATGCGACGTGTTCGTGTGAATCGGCTTCCTTCCTTTTCGTCAATTGGTGAGAGAAAGCATCTTCGTTTTTCCGAGAAAATCCCTCGGGGTAGCCGAAAAAAGCGCTTCGGCATCGACATAGTGCCCCAGAAGCGAGAGCCCGAAGTGAAGGTGAGGTCCCGTTGCGCGACCGCTCATTCCTGATTTCCCAATGACCGCTCCTTTTTCGACCTTCTGTCCCTCACGCACGAATATTTCCGAGAGATGGTAATAATACGTCACCACTCCCTGCCCGGAATCAATGCAAACGGATGTTCCGGAAAAATACAGATTTCCGGTCAGGACGACGCGTCCTGAGAGCGCTGCCAGAACGGGTGTTCCAGCCGGCGCACGAAAATCGATTCCCGCGTGTGGACTTTTCGGTATCCCGTTGAGAATGCGTCGTCGTCCGTATGTACTGCTGGTGCTTCCGGAGACGGGGCGCGTCATGGGAAGATCCCAGAAACCATACGGGGACACGGTTTCACGGACCCGCTGCACCATTCGCTGCTCTTTCAGGATACGTTTCAGGACGGTTTTCGGAGGAGAGACCATCGCGTCCGGAAGCGTCAGTCGATCCTCTTCGTATTGTCTGTGAATGATCGATATGAGCACTTGTTTCGTGTCGATCCGATCATTGGTCGCCAGAGAGATTTCGAGCGGATATTTCCCGGGCCGAACCGTTTTCACGTACGTCCCGAGGAGCAGACGTGCGTAAAAACCGTCACCGGAAGGTGTGAAATGAAATGGAACCGACGTGCCGAACCATGTCGCCGTCGCGCCCTTCGGCTCTTCGGTCGCCGTGATCTCAACAAGAAAAGGTTGCCCGACTTCCACCGTTTCGGGAAAGAAAAAATAGGGCCGCCCCGTGGCAAAGGCTGTTCCTGAAAAGACGACGGAAAGAAAAAACAAGGCGCCGAATGCACCTCTGCGGAAAAACGGATTCATGAGTCGGACGGGAAACGCTCGAGGACTACGGGAAGGGGTTTTCCTGTCTCGTCGATACGAACGCAGTGTTCGAGGTATCGAAGGGTTTCGTCGCGTCGAGTTGTGTCGGAGTAATGAACTTCAAGAAGCGGTTCTCCCGCTGAGACTTCGTCACCGCATTTTTTCAAAAGCAGAACACCGACCGAGAGGTCTATCGAATCTTCCAGACTCATTCGTCCCCCTCCGAGTCGCCTGACCGATTCTCCGATCGCGCGCGTATCGAACCCGGAAACGACGCCGCTTCTCGCAGCCCGGACGATATTGATGTCGGGGGCTATCCGTACTCCGGACGCACCATTTTCGCAGATGCGCGGATCTCCGCTCTGAGCCTCGACCATTCTCAGAAAAACGACCAGGGCATCTCCCGATTCCAGTGCACGGCGCGCCTTTCTTATCCCTTCCTCCGAAGATGGAACAACCCCGGAGGCGAACGCCATTTCACCTGCGGCGGTAACGCAGAGTTCCGTCACATCTGAAGGGCCGTTATTCTCGAGTGTTCTGACCGCTTCCACAACCTCCATCGCGTTTCCGACGGCAAATCCGAGAGGCTGGTCCATGCCCGTAATCAGTGCAACTGCCCTTTTGCCATTCGCCCGCGAAATTTCGACGAGGGTTTCCGCAAGACGTCGCGCCGATTCTCGCGTCTCCATCAGGGCTCCGTTCCCTGTCTTCACGTCATAGACAAACCCCTTCGCGCCGCCTGCAAGTTTCTTGCTGACGATGCTGCTCGCGATCAACGGCAGCGAGGGGACGGTACCGGTGACGTCGCGAAGCGAGTAGAGCACTTTCTCTGCGGGCGCGAGTTCCGCAGTGTGGCCCGTAATCGCGCATCCGATCGATTCGATCTGTTTCAGAAAACGTTCGACGGAAAGATGTGTCCGAAATCCTGGTATCGCCTCGAGTTTGTCGATCGTTCCTCCCGTAAACCCCAGACCGCGTCCGGCCATTTTCGAGACGCGAACCCCAAGGGCTGCGGCCAGGGGGACCGCTACGAGCGTTGTCTTGTCGCCTACCCCACCCGTGCTGTGTTTGTCCGCCGTCGGCCATTCATCGGGAAATCGGAGAGTTTCTCCGGAGTTCGCGAGGGCCAGCGTCAGCAAAGAGAGTTCGGAAGGCGCGAATCCGCGTATGAACGCGGCCATGAGCCACGCGGCGACCTGATAGTCGGGAATGCCTCCTCCCGCGAGTCCTTCTGCGAACGACCGGAGGGAGTCGGCATCGTGGGATCCTCCGTCACGTTTCGCCTCGATAAAATCCAGAATGTCGAAGGACATGTCTCAGAGCACTCCGACAGCGCGGGAAAGAATCGCCTCAAGTCTCGAGGCGACGTGTTTCATCGAATCGAGGACTTCTTCTTCGGTCAACGTCTCTCCGGTTATTCCCGCGGCATAATTCGAAACGCACGAAAGCGCACAGACGCGAATTCCGACGGCATTGGCGACGATTGCCTCCGGGACTGTCGACATCCCGACGAGATCAGCACCCATGACACGCGCCATTCGGATCTCCGCCGGGGTCTCGTACGAAGGTCCGGCAAAGGCCATATACACGCCATCCTTCATCCTGATTCCTTCCGACTCCGCGCAACGTTTAACGATTTCACCGAGCCCCGCGTCATATACGTGGGTCATATCCGGAAAACGCTTCGCGCCGTTGACGGTATCCTGTCCCGTGAGCGGGTTGCTCCCGGTGAAATTGATGTGATCCGAGACGCATACGATCTCACCCGGTTCGAGAGACAGATTGACGCTTCCGGAAGCGTTCGTCAGAAAGAGGATGCTTACGCCGATGGCTTTCATGACCTGGACGGGAAACGTGACTTCCTTTTGGGAATACCCCTCGTATCCATGAACCCGTCCCTGCATGCAGACAACACGTTTCCCCCGAATCGTCCCGGTGACGAGCCTTCCGGAATGTCCCGGAGCCGTCGAACGCGGCCAGTTGGGAATCTCGGCATAGGGGATGGCCAGAGAAGGATCGATAGAATCCGCAACCGCGCCGAGACCGGAACCGAGAACAATTC
>CALFXN010000210.1 GCA_937957815.1 uncultured Synergistales bacterium | reverse complement strand
CGAGATAAGGCCACGTGACTGGAGTTCAGACGTGTGCTCTTCCGATCTGTATGCCGGACACGAGATTCTCGGCTGTTTCTGTTATGCAGGCATTCGGCAGGTACCCGTCGTTCCCGATATCGTCGCGTTGTTTCTGTCTCCGAAGACACACGCTCCGGTCCGGGAAGCGATGTCCGCGATAGAATCTTCCGGACGGTCGGTTGTGTGGATGCAGCCCGGCGCAGAGGACGACGAAAGCGAACGGTTGTTTCTCGACGCCGGATTCGAGGTCGTTCGGGACGACTGCATCATGCGTGCGCATATGCGCGCGTGCGGAGGGGGCCGGAAGGAGTAACGACACAGTACACGTCATAACACTTCGGGAATGAATATAAATTTTCCTGCTTATGGTATATAATTTTATACTGATGTGATGTTTTCCGTTCCGGATGGAGGTGGACTTTTCTGAAACTCGAGATTCCGGTGACATTGCGTGTCCGCTACGGAGAGACAGATCAGATGGGAGTCGCCTACTACGCGAACTATCTGACGTGGTTCGAAGTCGGCCGAACGGAGCTCTGCCGTGTTCTCGGGCGCCCCTACGAGTCGTGGGAACGCGAGGGGATCTTCCTCCCCGTCGTCGAGGCGCACTGCCGGTACAAGCATTCTGTACGCTACGACGAGGAGATCGTCGTATTCACGAGTTTCGGCGATCTGAGTCCCGCGTCCCTTTCCTTCCGTTGTCGTGTTCTCAGGAAGAGCGACGGCAGGCTTCTCGCGGAGGGGTGGACGAAGCATGTTTTCGCGGGCCTTTCCGGAAAGATCATACGAGGCGGTAATCCCATGGCGGATTGGATCAAGGAGCAGCTGAACTCTCGAATTGGAGGTGGCGAAAACGGTGAGCAAACGTGCGATTCTGTTGGGAAATGAAGCGATCGCCCGGGGGGTCGTCGAGGCGGGATGTCTCGTGGCCACGGCCTATCCCGGAACGCCGTCGTCGGAGATACTCCCGTCAATAGCGGAGTGGGCCGACGAACTAGGTACCAGAACCGTCGTCGAATGGGGGGTCAACGAGAAGGTCGCGTTCGAGATGGCGGTCAGCGCGTCCTTTACGGGAGTCCGATCCTGCGCCGTTATGAAGCAGGTCGGACTGAACGTCGCGGCGGATCCGTTCATGAGCGCGGCGCATTTCGATCTCAGGAGCGGCATGGTACTGATTTGCGCCGACGATCCTGGGCCGCACAGCTCCCAGACCGAGCAGGACAGCCGCTTCTTCGCGATGTTCGCGAAGGTCCCGTGCTTCGATCCCTGCGACGCCGTCGAGGCGAAGGCGATGGTATTCGACGCCTTCGATCTCTCCGAGAAACACAACATCATTACGATGCTCCGTCCGAGCGTTCGTGTGGATCACTGCCGGCAGGACGTCGAGCTCGGCGATGTCATCGCGAAGGACCAGGGCTTTCGCTTCGAGAAGGATCCGATGCGCTGGACCTGTCTTCCCGCGGGGGTCCGGATCAACCATCCGAAACTCAACGCAAAGAACGACGCGATCCGCGAGGAGTTCGAGAAAGACTACGCGAAGTACAACTATGAAGTGAAGGCGGCGCGCCCCGCGAAGCTCGGAATCATCGCGTCGGGAGTCCAGTTCTCCGTCGTGATGGATATCGTCAGGGGATGGGGACGCGACGACATCGACGTTCTCAAGATCGGAACGCCCTATCCGCTCCCGATCCGGATGGTTTCCGACTTCATCGGCAGACACGAGACGACGCTCGTTCTCGAAGAGACGTATCCGGTCATCGAGATGCAGCTCCTCGACAGGACGAAAGTCCAGGGACGGTGGAACAAGGTGGTTCCCGGAGCCGGAGAGTTGTTGCCCGAGGTCGTCGAGGAGATCGGAAGAGCGTCGTGTAGGGAAAGAGTGTAGATCTCGGTGGT
>CALFXN010000209.1 GCA_937957815.1 uncultured Synergistales bacterium | reverse complement strand
TCGATGTGCGAGCGCTCCCACGAAGCGCTCGCGCCGCCGAGCATATAGAGCCAGATCGCAGGGAAGAGGAGCAATTCCTCAATCCCCATGAGGGGCGCGCGGAATACGTACCGCAGAAGCACCTGAACCACCACGAGCAAAACGACGCCCAGAAGAAGGACGGCGTTGACGGCGCTCTGAATCCGGTAGGCGCCCTTCCAGAGCAGTTTCAGAACGGAACCCGGTTGCATGGAATCGCTCCTTTCCCTGTACGGAATCATTCAGTTTCAGGCGCGCATCAATACTCCACGAACGAATACGTCCCCCCGAGCTTCTTCTCGGTCGCGCGCTTCCACGCGAGCGACGCGACGCCGATATCCATCGCCCCGGTTCCGATCGGCACGCACAGAATACGTTTCCCGGCCTCGGGAGCCTTCGCCTTGCCGGCCGCGATCTCGCCGATCGTCGCGTAGATGCTCTTCTCCGTGACGGCCCCCTGTCCGCCGAGCTTGCCGAGCGCGCCGCGGTGCAGCGTCTGGCCGATGTGGTCGACGACGATCGCGTCCGCCTTCAGGATGCACTCGTCCGTGCACTCCTGATACGAGCCCATCGGGAAGAGGAACATGCCCGGCCGGAACCACTCGTAGCGGAAGAACTCGTCCTTCGCCTGCGTGACGCAGACGCAGACGTCCGCGTCCGCGGCCTCTTCGGGCGTCTTCGCGATGTGGATCGTTCCCTTCACGGTCGAGGCCATGTCTTTCGCGTAGCGCTCGGACGCCTTCGGATCGATGTCGTAGACGCGCACCTCGGTGATGTCGAAGAGTTCGGAGATCGCCATCGTCTGCGTGTGCCCCTGCATTCCCGCGCCATAGAGGCCAAGGCGCAGGTTCTTGCCTTTTTTGTACATGTACTTGAGGGCGACGGCCGTCTGGGCTCCCGTGCGCATGTTCGTGATGTACGCCCCGTCCATGACGGCGCGGAAGTGCCCGAGGCGCGGATCGATCAGCAGGATGAGCGACGTGACGTAGGGAAGCCCGAGCTTCTTTCGCTCACCGAGAAAGCCGCCCGCCCATTTGATTCCGGCCGTGTCGGACCAGCCGATGTACGCCGGCATCGCGTTCATGAACCCGTTGTAGGCCGGGAAGCTCGCGGTCTCGCCGAGGTCGAGGTTCACCTTCGTGGGATTGACCACGGTCCCCTCGCCCATCCCTCGGAACGTCTTGTCGACGCACTCCACGACGTCTTTCATGGAGATGTTCGACTCGATCTCCTTCTGGCTCAGCAGCATCGACTCGATTTTCATGAAAACACTTCCTTTCTTCGTCTATGAATGCAGATTCAATGGAACGCCGAACAGGTCGGTCCAGACGGAGGAGATGTGTTCGACCATCGCGTCGCGCGCCCCTCTTGCATCGCGATCCCGGACGCGCCGGAGGATTTCGAGATGGTTGCGCGTCAGCTCATCCATCGCGCGGCCGCGCCATTTCAGGTAG
>CALFXN010000208.1 GCA_937957815.1 uncultured Synergistales bacterium | reverse complement strand
CGGCGACAAGATGCTTGGAGGACCGCAGATCGGTTGCATTGTCGGAAAGCGGAATCTCATCGGCGCACTCAAGTCCTACCCTCTCCTCAGAGCGCTTCGCGTCGACAAAATGACGCTTGCGGCGTTCGAGACGACGCTCCGGTTGTATCTGTCCGGACGTGCGGACTGTGTTCCGACGGTAAGAATGATTTCCGAAGCACCGGATATCCTGCGGACGAAAGCGCGCAGTCTGGCGCGCCTGCTCCGGAAACGAATCGGGGGATGCGTTTGCAGAGTGGTGCCTGTGGAGGATGCGGTTGGCGGCGGCGCGTTTCCGGAAGAACCGCTCTCCGGGTATGGCGTCATCTTCGAGAATTCGTCGTCGGAGTTATCCACGGGACAGATTCTCGTGTCGTTACGGACATCGGAAGTCCCCGTCGTTGCCGGAGCCAGGGACGACGCAGTCGTGTTCCATGTCAGAACCCTTCTCGAGGGAGACAACGAGAGAATCGTCCGTTCTCTCGAGTCGGTATTCTCTGGGAAGTGACGCCATGACACAGCAGGAAGTCTCACTGGTCCTCGGAACGGCTGGCCATATCGACCACGGCAAAACGACACTCCTGGATTCGGTTACGGGAATCGACTGCGATCGGCTCGAAGAAGAGAAAAAACGGGGAATCACCATCGAGCTCGGATTCGCGCCGCTTACTCTTCCGGACGAACGGATCGTCAGCATCGTCGATGTACCTGGGCATGAACGCTTCATCAGACAGATGGTGGCCGGAGCTTCCGGAATAGATGCGGTTATGCTGATTGTCGCGGCGGATGAAGGGGTTATGCCGCAGACGCGGGAGCATCTTGCGATCCTCGAACTCCTCGGCGTGCGGCACGGGATCGTGGTTGTCACGAAAACGGATATGGTAGACGAAGAATTGCTGGGTCTCGCGCTCGATGACATCCAGACGTTCGTTCGGGGGACGTTCCTCGAATCGTCTCCGATCGTTCCCGTGTCCGCGGTGTCCGGCCACAACATGGACGCGTTACGAAGCGAACTCTCGAGGCTGATTGATGTAGTTTCGCCGAGACCGAGAAAAGGGCCGTTTTTTCTTCCGATCGACCGCGCATTTCCCGTTTCGGGATTCGGAACGGTTATTACCGGGACGGCCTATCGGGGAAGAATCGTTTCGGGGATCGATGCGCAGGTTCTCCCGCTCGGGAAAGACGTGAGGATCCGGAGCGTGCAGGTTCACGGGAAAAACGTCGGGGAAGCCTGGGCGGGACAGCGGGTCGCGGCCTGCCTCAACGGAGTTTCCGTCGAGGAGATTTCGCGAGGGGATGTCGTATGCGCGAAAGGCGTCTTCCGTGAAACGAAGTGTTTCGACGTCCGCCTCTCGGTACTCGGATCGGCGACGAACCCCATGCGCCATTGGCAACGGGTTCGGGTCCATATCGGAACCGCCGATGTCGTCGGTCGTGTTTCCTTTCTCGACATCGCGCGCCTCGAGCCGGGAAACGTGGGAATCGCGCAGATTATCACGGAGGAGAACGTCGTCGTCATCGAAGACCAGCGATTCGTGCTGCGCATGTACAGTCCGCTCGAGACAATTGCCGGAGGGCAGGTTCTCTTCCCGTACGGAAAGAAACCCAGAGGCAAGTCTGAAAGACTTCGCTACCGGGAGATGCTCGCGGACTTTTCGGGTGCCCAGAAGCGGGATCAGCGACTTCGTGTGCTCGTCGACTATTTCGGGCAGATCCTTCTGCCGGATCTGGTCGCCGATATGCAGGAAACACCCGGGGACGTACGGTCGCTTTCCCGGGCGCTGCATGAGCGCGGCGAAATAGTCTTTCTCGACGGGAACCCGGAATGCCTCGTTTCACGGGAAAGATACGGAACGCTTTCCGACCGTGTCCGCTCGTTTCTCCGTTCGTTTCACGAAACGCGTCCGTATCAGCCCGGATGTCAGACAGAGGAAATTTCCCTGATCCACCTTCGGGATCTCGATCAGAAAAACGCCCGTTCCCTGCTCGAGCAAATGGCGGAGAAAGAGGAGATCGTTCTCGAGGACGGGATGGCACGATGTCCGGAATTTCAGCCGAAGGACGACGATACGTTCCGGCGTTTATCGACGAAACTCCTTTCTCTTTGCGGAGAAAGGAGTTTCCAGCCGCCGGAAATCGCCGAGGCGAGAGATGTTCTCGGGATTTCCGAAGAGGCGTTCAGCAGTCTTGTCAAAGATCTCAGGGAACAGAACAGGGTTGTGATCGTAACGGGAGGTTTTCTGTTGAGCGCCGATGTGGAAGAACGTCTTCTTGCTCTCCTGAGGGATGCGAATCAGGATATCACATTGGCAATGGTACGGGACTTGACGGGCAGCTCCAGAAAGTTTATATTGCCACTTCTGGAATACTTGGATTCGAAGGGATTCACCCGTCGCGTCGGTGAGAAACGGGTCCTTATGCAGAAGGCAACTTTAACTGCCGGAAAGCGGATGGAATAACCATTAAGAATAACATAAGGGTCACTTGCATCCTATAGCCGGGGGTGGTATAATACTCATCTAGGTTAGATGGAGAGGTGACCCTAATGACCTATAACCTTGCGGAAATCCGTCAACAGGTTGCGCTTTTCAAGGGTATGAGAGTCCGTTACAGAACGGCAAAGGGTCGGCGAAAGGTTGAGGAAAAACAGGGTATCATACTGGAGACTTACCCGAATCTCTTTACTCTTTACGTTGATTCTCTGGATAGTAAAGTCTCTTTCAGTTACGCCGAAATCCTCACCAAGGAAGTCGAACTCGAGCTGGTTCAGGGAAACAGAAACTGAAGCACACGTATCCGCGTCATGAAGCCCCGGCACTGACGGTGTGCCGGGGCGTTTTTTGTAGGCGGTGAGCGAGAAATGTTCATTCTATATTCTCCTTCGAAACTCAATCTGACGCTCAGGGTTGTGGGCAGGAGAAACGACGGGTACCACGATATCGTCTCTCTTTTCCGAAGAAACGACGCGACGGAACAGTTGACAATATGCTTTAATAGTGTTGATAATGTCAATGATTCGGTCGAAACGTCCCCGATCGTCGTACAGGGAAAGAACATCGTCTCCCGGTGTATCTCGGACCTGCGGGAGGAAGACGCCTTTCGGAATATCCCCCGCATGGATGTCCATATCCGGAAGGTGATCCCCCCAGGCACCGGTATCGGTGCAGGAAGCGGCAACGCGGCGGCGTTTCTCCGCTGGGTTTCCAGATACGCGGGAGCCCCGATTCCGGAAGGTTTGTGCGAATCGATAGGGGCCGATATCCCCTTTCTGTTCGACGGTTCGGAGCAGGCGCTGGTCGGCGGGATCGGAAATGTGCAACGGAGTCTTCCGCCGGGGCGGAAACATCGTGTCGTGCTCGTAATTCCCGAGTGGTTTTCCGATACCGGGCATGCGTTTTCATCACTTGACCGACGTTATCGCGACGAGTTCCCCTTAAGCGAGGAAGAGGCGTCTGCCGAATCCCTGGAAATCCTTTCGGCGCTTGACGGAGGAGAGCGGGTCGGACTCCTTCCGAACGATTTTTCGGAATTTCTTTTCGAGGAACATCCTGAATACGAAACACTCGCGAAGATCGGATACATGTCCGGAGCCTCAGGGTTCGGAATCTCCGGAAGCGGAAGCGCGTTTTTTTATCTTGTCGAAACGGAAGATGCGATCCGGTGGATCATGAACGCGGCCGGAAGTCTTCAATGGTGCATGAGATTCATTACAATGGGGTGATCCGGTCAATGAAAGGTCAAAGGACTGAAAGACTGATTCGAACCGTCGCACGGTTTCTGTGTTCGCCATCTTCGCAGATATCGCTGACCGCGCTCGCATCCTGCTTCGGTGTCTCAAAGACCGTCGTCAGCGACGACGTCGCGATCATTGACGACGCCCTGTCAAAAGAGGGAATCGGCGAGATCTGTGTCGACAGGGGACGGAGCGGAGGGGCCTCCTTTGTGCCCCGGCTTTCGGAGGAGGCGCGAAGGGAGCTCCTCACGGAGATCGTCCGTCTGTTGTCGCATGAAGACAGGATCCTGCCCGGCGGGCTGATCTACTACACGGATATCCTCTTCAACCCCTCGTTCGCGATGAAACTCGGATATGCAATGGCTTCCGTATTTCATGGAGCGTCGCCCGACGTGGTGATGACCTCGGAGGTCAAGGGGATTCCCCTCGCGATGTCGACGGCTTTCGCGATGGGAGTTCCGCTGGCAGTCTGTCGTTTCCGGAACCGACCGAGCGACGGATCGGCGTTTGCGGTCCACTATCCCACGTAAATGGGTGAAGTGAAGGCCATGTATATGAGCACCAAGCAACTTGCCCGGGGCAACAGGGTCCTGATCATCGACGACTTCATGAGAGGGGGGTCGACGATTTCGGGAATGTTGCTTGTGGCCAAGGAATTCGGGGCCGAGGTCACCGGAATCGGGGTTTTCATCGCGTCGTCGGAGCCTGAGATCAAGAGTGTCAGCGATTTCCGCGCACTCCTGTGTCTCGACAGTATGGAAAAAAAGGCACCGGAGCTTCGTATCTGGGAAGCTTCTCGCGTTTGACGTTCCGCGAACACTGTTATACAATCGCTTGCGCGAAAGGAGGTGCTCGCATTATGCGGGTTTCTCTTGACAGGAATGAGGGCATTGGGTGCGGAGTGTGTGTCCAGATATGCCCCGATGTTTTTTCCATGGATGATGACGCCGGGGTTTCAAAGGTCATAAATGCATCGGGAGCTCCATGCGCGAAGGAAGCGGCCGACAGTTGCCCGGTCGGTTGTATTCATGTCGACGAATAAGGCATTCGCATCGTAGTTTCTTCCGACTTGCGGAAGAGGCATGTTTCTTTGACGGGCCTATAGCTCAACGGGTT
>CALFXN010000207.1 GCA_937957815.1 uncultured Synergistales bacterium | reverse complement strand
GAGATAAGGCCACGTGACTGGAGTTCAGACGTGTGCTCTTCCGATCTTGTCAGATATGTGTCTTCCGCGATTGACGACGGGGGGCGTCGTTTCACGTGAAACGTATCGCCGGCGCATCGTGGTGTTTGCGATTCAAGGTTCTACTCCGAAAACGCTCAAATGTCAACCATTACAAATTTATGTTTACGAATTAGGCTCGATGCGGCGCTTATCCGGAACGCTGGGGAAGTATCGATATCTCGCCCAGGAGAATATTTCGCCATTAAAATGTGTGGGAAGAGTATGATGAATCCTGACTAATTGAGTGATATCGCTATGACTCGGAAGATTGATCGTTGTTGTCCGGACGACGTCACGATTCGTTCCGCCACGGTTGAGGACGCGGCCGGAATCGGCTCGATTCAGGTTCTGACATGGCGGGACGCATATCGCGGGCTGATTTCCGAAGAGACACTTTCCGGAATGACGGGCCGGGAAATCGCCCTGTATGTGACTGAAATAGTTCAGGGGGAGCACGACGGAGAGTTTGCCCTTGTCACGGAGTCGTGCGGGCGTCTTGCGACTTTTTGTATCGGCGGACCGGAGCGCTCCTGCGAGAGTCCGAATGATGGTCATTCCGGAGAGATCTATTCGATGTACGTCCTTCCGGAATTTCAGGGTATGGGAATCGGAAGGAAGCTGTCTGCATCCGGAAGAGCCACTCTGGCGTCGTACGGACGGGCGGAGCTTGCGCTTTGGGTTCTCGAGGGGAACGAACGCACCATCGGTTTTTTACGAAAAAGTCGGAGGGACTGCGGGAGGAAGGAAGAGTTTCGACGCTTTCGGAAGCGTTGTGACCGTTCTCGAAATGCGTTAGGAGAAAGCTCCGGAGATTACAGTATAGAGACGTCCTCTCCCCAATAGCACTCGAGGATCAGGCCGCGCGCGAGACGTTCGTCGAGGAATTCTCTCAGGAGAGCAACAGAATCGAGGGGGACCAGCGCGATGAACCGGATATCTTCCGCATATTCGGGCGCTTCTGCGATGCAACCGAAGCGTCGCAGGATCGCAAGCGTCTCGGAGTATTGATCGTATCGGAGACGCAGGAAACATCGGAGCGCAGCCTTCCGTTCGATTCGCTTCGCCGCTCGAAGAGCTTCCGAAGCGGTGAAACCATACGCCTCGATGAGTCCTCGAACTCCGAGCTTGATACCTCCGAAAAAACGAACGATGACGACGAGCGTATTCGCCAGGTCAGTTCGCTGGATGGCTCCAAGAATGGGACGACCGGCGGTTCCGGAGGGTTCACCGGCATCCGTCGCAAACTCCGTGATCTTCGGGAATCCGATGCGATATGCGTAGCAGATATGCGTTGCGTTCCTGTACCGATCCCCGACTCCTGAGAGAATGACGCGAGCAGAATTCTCGTCGCGGGCGCACCGGACGATGCCAAAAAACTGGGATCTCTGAATGACTTCACGGATTTCGACGTCGTTTCGGGGCTCGATGAAGACGCAGGTCATTTCCAGGCGTCGTGAATTCGTCGGTACGTTTCGGCAAGAGATTCGGCGACTACACGAACGTCCGAAAAAACGGGCATGAAGTTCGTATCGCCGTTCCACCGCGGGACGATATGGACGTGAAGATGCTCTTCGAGTCCGGCTCCGGCCACCTTTCCAAGATTGATTCCGATGTTGAATCCTTGGGGATTCATGGCCTTCTTCAAGGCGGCAATGCCGCGCCCGACGTGCATATGGATGTCGAGGATCTCTTCGGGAGAAAGCCCCGCGAAATCGGCCGAGTGTCGGTACGGCGCGACCATGAGGTGACCGGGATTATACGGGAATGCGTTGCAGATGACGAAGCAGTGTTTTCCGCGTGCGACGATTTGATGTTCCTCGTCGCGATCTTCCTTCGGGTAGTTGCAAAGAAAACACCCGTCGTCGTTCCTGTCCGACATCCTGATATATGTCATGCGCCACGGCGCGAAGATGTGTTCCACATCATCACCTCATCGTCGGTATTTGTATTGTAGTATACTCCAGTTTTCCCGCGAGCGGGATTGTGGGAGTCATTCGGCGTCCGAAAGCGATTCCGGAAAACGCAAAATCAGAACGCAAATCGACGAACGAGATATGAGGACTGAAATGTATCTCGCAAATAAATGTTTCACGTGAAACACTCATCCGGAACATTGGCATTTGCTTCGGCATAACGACTCGATCTGTGTATCGGCGGGACACCCCGGAAAACCGTGCGCGATCCATGGAGGGGTACGCAACGGATGTGGAGGCAGATTTCTCGACACGCGACATCACCCCGCCTCGACGCGATGGCTTGGAAACTTCGCGATACGATCGCATCGAAATTCGCCTCGAAAGATATTCGTCGCGAGACAAATCTCATTCGCCCCGGTATAGTGGCGGGATTCTTCTCCGGATGCCTCACAAACGACCGGATACTTCCTCGCGTTGACATCAATCATCCCGGAAATTCACTCCTCTCAAAAATATCCGCAGATGAAATGCGTAGCCGACAAGTTTCAGCAAAATTCGTCTTTCATCGCACAATATGAGAATTCATCTGAACTTCCACAATCAGCCGCCGTCGATCAGTCGCTTCACTCTCTTCTCTTCACCTCAAACGATGAATCATTTTTCGATATCACCCCATATTCCAAGGGAGTCCTTCGCATTGTGCAGAAGAAAGAATTTCCGTATCGCTCAAAAAAAGAGAGCGATCCGGTAAAGCCAAGCGCGAACTCTTTGCCTTCAGAAGCGCCTTTGGAAGCGAAGACGATACATACCGAGAATCGGGAGCATTCTGCGATACGTGATATCGCTCGAATCCGTTACGCACGTGTCAATCGTTCATTTTCGCCGGAGTTGCGACAAAACGAACTCTAACGCAAAGAAACAGATTGAATGAGCACATCTGTATGCCATATTGGATTCAAACGAATGGCAATATCTCGAATCCTTCTCCGAAACCTTTAAGCGACGGTCTCACATGAAATGGAATAATGTATACTGGAAAAAATGCACTTTGTATTCGCGATACAATCAAAAACTACTTTCCATTCCTATCGTGATTTCTTACCTGCTGAAGTATCGATCGAACCAAGAGCCACGCCTGATGAAGTCCGATGACCGCACCAAGAAACATGCAGCCTGGAACGAAACCATCGGAATATCCTCTTTTTGAGAGAAAATCTCCCAAAAGATAGCCAAGGCCAATATAGCCACCTATAAGGAAAGCCGTCGACACGATCTTCCCGAAGACGATAAGATCGTCAGAACGAAGGTACATGGATTATTTCCCGGGAAATATTTCTTCCGCGTTCTTCTCGAGAATGTCACAGAGCGCGGAAAATCTCTCCTCATCTATTCCTTTGATCGTCAGAGAAAGGAGATCTCCCGTCCGACGCGCACGGAGCGTCGCTCCCCAATTCCTGCCTGCGGTTTCGAAACGTTTCGGAAGTCGGACTTTCTTTGAGCGAATTCTTTCATCGGTGCGCCGGGACGATTCCGGAGAGTGGGATTCTTCAGAAAGCTCGTTGAGGCTTCTGATATAGTCCTCAAGGTCTCTGACGGAGAGATTGCGTTCCGAGACCAGACGTGCGATTCGTTCCGCCTCGTCAATTCCCATTCCGATCAGAAGTCGTGCGTGCCCTTCGGAAATTGTCGCTTCCTCGAGCATGTCCTGAATTCTATCGGAGAGATTCAGGAGGCGGATTGTATTCGCGACGCGGCTTCGGCTCCAACCGATTCGCCCCGCAAGTTCCTCCTGGGTAAGATTATGGTCGCGGATCAGGGAAGAAAGTGCTCGTGCGGTTTCGAGAACCGAAAGATCTTCGCGCTGAAGATTTTCGATCAGCGCGATTTCGCGAAGCGTCCGGTCGTCTCCCTCAATGATCCGGACTGGGATCTCGGTACACCCCGCGATCGTGGCGGCGCGCCATCGACGCTCACCGGCAACGATTCTGTAATGGGTGTCCTCGAGGATGACGAGAATCGGCTGCACGACCCCATGCTCGCGGATGCTTTCGGCGAGCGAAGCGAGACTTTCCTCGTCCATACGGCTTCTCGGCTGTTTCGGGTTCGGAATGAGTCTGTCGACGGGAAGCGTCGCGGGCGGGGCCGCCGGGTGATCGAAGGAGTGTTCCTCAGCGGAGGGAAGGATCGCGCCAAGTCCGCGACCTAGGGCTCTCGGACGAGCCATCGTGCCGCCACCTCCTTCGCGAAGCCGACATAGGCGAGCGATCCTGTACATGCCGGATCGTAATACGTGGCGGGGGTCGCATAGCTCGGAGCCTCCGAGAGACGGACGTTCCTGGGGATAACCGTACCGAAGACCGCTTCCGGAAACTGACGTCGCACCTCTTCGGCGACTTCGTTCGACAAATTCGTGCGTCCGTCGAACATCGTGAGAAGGACGCCGTCGATTCCGATCTGAGGGTTGAGCGATTCGCGAAGGAGCTGAATCGTATGGGCGAGCTGCCCGACTCCTTCGAGCGCGTAGTACTCGCACTGGATCGGAATGACGAGTTTTCCGGCAGCGACGAGGGCGTTGATCGTCAGAAGTCCGAGCGACGGCGGACAGTCGATCAGGGCGACATCGTACCCCGAGAGTTTCGCGAGGTGTTTTCTGAGCTGTGTCTCCCGGCTCAGAACGCTCGCGAGTTCAAGTTCGGCTCCGGCAAGATCGATGTTGGACGGCAGGAGAAAGACGTTTTCCCATTTCGTTCCGAGGATCGCGTCGGCGACGGGGGTGTTTCCGATGAGGACGTCGTAAAGTGTCGTCTCGAGTGTCGCCGGGACGGCGCCGAGGCCGCTCGTGCAGTTACCCTGCGGGTCGATGTCGACCGCGAGCGTCCGATATCCGAGACGGCCGAGTTCGGCCGCGAGGTTGACGCACGTCGTGGTCTTTCCGACGCCGCCTTTCTGATTCGAAATTGCGATAGTGATCATGCCTTCACCTCCACCAGGGATCTTTTTCCGCGGAGCCCGAACGTCTTGGAAAGGCTTTCGGGCACGGATCGCTCTTCTTCCAGGCGAGAAGATAGCGTTCCTTTTCGCCGATACGATACGCGACAAGCGTGGGGGGAAGGAGTCCGAGCCCTCTCCACGAATTGATGAGTGCGATCTCTTCCGTATATCTCGGTCCCTTGAACGCGAGGAGAGTACCGCCGGAGCGAACGAGAGGCGAGAGGAGTTCCGCGGCTACCCCCGCTTCCGCGAGGGCGCGGGCGCCCGCGAGGTCGAACGATTCCCTTCGGGATTTCGCAAAGTCCTCGGCGCGAGCGCAGACGACGGTGACGTTCGCAAGTCCGAGGGCGGCCGCCATAGTCTCCATCGCGGCGCACTTTTTGTGTACGCTGTCGAGAAGCGTTACGGAAAGACGGGGACGGCAGATCGCCCAGACAAGTCCTGGCAGCCCGCCTCCCGATCCCACATCGATGACGTCTCCCGTCGGGGGAAGCGACGGAAGCGACCATGCACAGTCGACGATGTGCTCCTCCCACAGGATACCCGGATCCGTCGGGCCCGTCAGCCTGATTTTCCCTCCGTACGAGGCGAGCAGATCGACGTACCGTCGTAGCATTGCTTCGTTTCGCGTGAGTTCCTCATGGATTATCTGCCTGTATTCGTTTTCGTTCATACGCTTCCCTCCGTTCGGATTCAGGTACTATCATATATTGAGAATCTTTCCATGACCACAGGAGGAACTGAATGCGATTTCTCGAATCTCTCATGAAAGCGGCACTGAAACGCCCGAACGCTCGTGTCGAGTCTCTTCTGATCGGCTGGAAGGGAAGTCTGGCGCTCCTCTCCGACGGACGCACGGGGCTCGGATGGGCTCCGTCCTTCAGTACCGGGAGCACCCAGGTCCGCAACGATATTGCGCGCCGTCTCATCTCGGCTTCGGCTCACGATCTCGTGTCGCTCTACGCGTCTCCGTTTCCGCAGGAGTCGGCGGCGGCATCCGCGGCGATGGCTGCACTCTGCTCGCCGGAGGGCGGTCTCGGTCTCGAATCGCTCATTCCTCTGCCCGGAGACAGCTCCGTAGCACTCCTCGATGCCGATCGCCCGGTCAAGGAGACTCTCGAAGACTGGGGGTGGACCGTAACGTCGTTCGGAGAGCGCACGGGACACCGGCGGACACTTCCGGGCTGGACATCCACATGCGCCGCATCGTCGTTTCGCGTGTTCTGGCTTTCGGGAAGACTCGTTCCCGACGGAACGCTTCGCGCTCTCGTACCGGTCGTCCCGCAGGGAAGCGCCGTCATCGTCCAGGGACCGGGAATTCCATTCGTTCCGGATGTTTTGTACCATATGGGAGTACAGTATCTCGTTCTTCCGCAAATCGCCTCCGGCGCGGAACGTTCCTGCCTTTCGCACATCGCCGCGGGGGGTGATCCGTGGCTTTCGCCACATGTTCTGTGGCGTGCGTTTCGGTGCGTCGGAACGGATACGAAAGATTTCGGGACTCCGTGATGACGGATGAAGGGACTCGGGTCTCGTCTAGTGGGCTCCCCATGTCATCCACAGAGACGCGTGTTATCCACAATATCCGTCCTCATGCGCGCTTTTGCGTCGAAATGCACCGGTTATCCACCGACTTATCCACTTGTCCACAATCATGTGAATAAATCGCGGACGCTATCAGTGTGTCGGACAAACACGATTTTTTGCTTTTCAGTGCGTTTCACTTCGGATTTTTTGACAGTCGGACGTCTCTCCTTTGTGATACCATGAAAGGCACGTCGAAGTCTCCTGCAGACGAGGGGGAGGAAATATGGAGTACCGCGTCTTCCGCGCCGGACTGCTGGCCGTATGCCTTTCGCTGTCGTTCCCGTATGACGGCGTCTGTCTCGACGGCTCCGCCGCGGTTTCGAAGGACATGGAGATTATCTCGTATGGATCCAGGGACGATGCGACGCTCGAACGCGAGTCCCGGACGGATCCGAACGCTCAGGCGGAATGGGGCAGGCGGCTTCTGATCCGCGGAAAGCACGCTGAGGCGGTCCCATTTCTCGCGAAGGCGGCGGAACAGGGAATTCTTTCGGCACTGACGAATTACGGATATCTTCTCGTCAATGGACTCGGCGTCGCGCAAAACGTCGCGAAGGCCCGGTCGCTTTTTCTGCGGGCAGCCGATCTCGGAAACGCCACCGCGATGAACAACCTCGGATGGATGTACCAGAACGGACACGGAAGCCCCGTCGACTATTCCGCGGCGCTCACGTGGTACCGGCGGGCGGCGGCCGAGGGATACGCCCCGGGACAGACGTCTCTCGCCTATATGTACGAAAACGGCCTCGGACTTCCGCGCAACGCGACGGAGGCCGCCGCGTGGTATCTGAAGGCGGCCGAGCAGGGCAACGCGGCCGCGCAGAACAACCTCGGGGCGCTCTGCCTGAAGGGAGACGGCGTGAACGCCGACCGCGCGAAGGCGCTCTTCTGGTTCCGGAAGGCGGCCGACCAGGGAGACGCGGCCGGGCAATACAATCTCGGGACGCTCTATGAACTGGGCATCGGAGTCGACGCGGACGCGACGAAAGCGGCGATGCTGTATGAACGTTCGGCGCTTCAGGGGCACCCTCACGCCCAGTACGCGCTGGGTGCGCTCCATCTCGCCGCGAAGGATTCCGCGAAGGCGTTTCCGTGGCTCGAACGCGCCGCCGGAAAGAGACACGCGTGTGCGCTGAACAGCCTCGGGATCCTGTACCAGAACGGAGAAGGCGTCGAGGCGAACCTCACGAAGGCCGCGTTCTACTATTCGCAGGCATCCGAAGCAGGACTCCCGGAGGCTCTCTACAATCTCGGGTTCCTGTACGAAAACGGCCTCGGCGTCCGGAAAGACGCCGAAAAGGCCGTGTCGCTCTACTCCCGGGCCGCCGAAAAGGGAAACGCGGCCGCGTTCTATGCGCTCGGGTGGCTCTACAAGGACGGAGCCGGGATCCCCTGCGATACGCGCAAGGCCGTTGAGTGCTTCGCGAAGGCCGCCGAGCGGGGGTATCCGCTCGCCCTCACGAACATGGGCAAGATCTGCGAAGCCGGTTTCGGCACGGAACGGAATCGCGCCCGGGCGTACGCGTGGTATCGCCTCGCCGCCGAAAGCGGCCAGGAACAGGCCGCGCAGCTCCTCGACGAGCTGCGCCGGGGCATGGAACCCCGGGAACTGACGCAGGGCGAGGAGATCTTCCGTCAGATGCGCCTGCGCGTTCACAAGGAATCGTAGGAAGGGCTGTATGAATAGGAAATGAAGATACGGAAACGCTGGATCTGTCTTGCGGGGGGCCTCGCCGGGGCCCTTTCGTTTGGATATGCGCTCCTTCAGGGAATCGACATCGGGACGGACATGGTCCGTTCCAGATTGCTCGATACGGTCGGCGCAAGTCTCTACGGACGGACGGACGTCGCCTCGGTCGCCGGGAACCCGATCGTCGGCTATCGCGCGCGGGATGTGCGCGTTCTCTCGGGGGACATCGAATCCGTGCGCGTCGGCAGCCTCAGAATCCGTATCGATCCCGTGCGGGCCGTGAGTGGCCGCGACCCCGTTTCGGCGGTCTCGGCCTCGGACGGCTTCGCGGATCTCTCCGTACTCGTCGACCTGTATCGCCCCTCCTCGTCGGACGAACCGCCCGTATTTCCCAGGATTTCCGTCCGGAGGACGCTTCTGGATCTCCCGTCCGGACCGGTTTCCGTCGACCGGATTACGATCGGCGCGATCGAATCGTCGAAAGATGTCGCGAGCGTCGAGGGAAGCGTATCCTTCCTCGGGACGCCGATCTCGGTCAGCGGGAAGCTCCGCGGCGACGGTTCGGCATCACTGCGCGCGTCGTCGCGCGTCGCGAGCGCCGATCTCGACGGACCGCTCCTGACCGGAGCGCCGTTTTCGATCGTCGCCTCCGTTCCCGACCTCTCGAAGCTCCTTCCGTACCTTCCCCAGGGCGCCCCGTCCCTTTCCGGGAGCGCCGGGGCCCGTGTCCGGATCTCTCCGTCGGGAACGGATGTCGTCTCGGGCAACATAGCGGTCGCGGGCGCGAAGATCGCGTCCGTCGATATTTCGCGCGCCGGAGCCGCGTTCGCTTTCGACGGCCGGAAGATCTCCGTCGTGTCGCTCGACGCGACGGTCATGGGAAGCAGCTTCCGCGGCACGGCGGCCATGGTGATCGCGGACGATCCGAAGGTCTTCCTCTCGCTCCGCTCGTCCGGCGTCAGGATCCGGGACTGGAAGGATCTCTTCCCCGAAGCGGCGTTCGTTTCGGGGGTGATCGACCGGCTCACGCTCGGCGTTTCCGGTACGCTCCGGGCGCTCCGCGGCATGGTGGCGCTTCAGGCCGCCCGCCTTTCGGTCGCGGGTTTCGCCGTGAAGAACATCCGGGGACACGTCGAGATCACCCCTTCCGGGTACGACGCCAACATTCTGGGCACCGTCGCCGGAACGGAACTCCGGGTCACCGGGAAACCCGGGAAGACCGGAGACGCACCCAGGATCGAGGTCCGTTCCGACAGGATCGACCTTGCCGCCCTCGCCTCGGACACCCCGGAACTCTCGGGACTCGGTCTTTCGGGAATCGCACGCGGCGCAGTGACGATCGAGGGCCGCTCAATCCGGGGTTCTCTCTCGGGAACCGGACTGCGCATCGCGGATATTCCGGTCGACTCCGCCGCCGTATCGGTCGCGGGGACGACGACGAACCTCGCGCTCGACCCGATCTCCCTCGCCTCGGAGGGAAGTTCGGTTTCGGGAAAGGGGAGCGTCAGGATACGCGACGGAGTTCCGCTCCTGTCGATCGCGGGCTCCGGGAATCTCCAGCCGAAAACGCTCGCCAGACTCCTTCCGGAACTTCCGCTTTCCGGACCGCTCGCACTCTCGTGGATGGTCGAAGGGAACGCCGACAGACCGGTCGTCACGCTCGACGCGCAGGGAAAGAACCTCCTGATCTCCCGAAAGATCCCCGTGTCCGCGCTTTCCGCCGGCGGACGGTACGAGAATGGAACCGTCACGCTCGCCGGAACCGGCGCGGCGTTGCTCGGAGGAACCGTCGCGGTTCAGGGAACGATCCACCTGAACGGAACCAGATCCCGTATCGCGCTCTCGGCAGCGATGCGGAACCTGAGCCTCGCATCGCTGCGGCGGGCGCTCGACCTGTCCGTTCCGCTCGAGGGACAGGCCGAAGGAACGCTCTCGGTGGAAGGTTCGATCGAATCCCCGGTCGCCCGCGGCGAGTTCGGCGCTTCGGGAAGCGTCGCGAACCACCCTGCGAAGCTGCGCGTATCGGTCGAGACGAAGGATGGAACGATCGCCTTCCCGTCGGTTTCCCTCTCCGTCCTCTCGGCGGATTTCTCGGGCCGCGGCAGGATCGCGCTCTCGGCGCCGAAGAAGCCCGCAACCGTCTCGCTGACCGCGACGGCGTCGAAGATCGACCTTCGAACCCTGGCGACCGCGACGGGAATCGACATTCCCCTCTTCGGAACGGTCGTTGCGGAACTCGGCGTCACCGGAAGACTCGACTCGCCCGCATTCGCGCTCGTGCTCACCTCGCCCGAACTCAGGGTC
>CALFXN010000206.1 GCA_937957815.1 uncultured Synergistales bacterium | reverse complement strand
CGAATGAACGGACGGATCCCGGAATCAGAACCCCTGCTCGACATCAGGAACCTCAGGAAGTACTTCACCGTCCGGAAGGGACTGCTCCACGCCGTCGACGACGTTTCTCTGACCATTCCGAGGGGAAAGACGCTCGGGCTCGTCGGAGAATCCGGCTGCGGCAAGTCGACGCTCGGACGCGTCGTCATCGGCCTCATCGAGGCCACGGGCGGCGAGGTCTTCTTTCACGGTTCGGACGCGCTGAAGTACACGCCCGAACAGCGGAGCGCCTTCCGGACGCGGGCGCAGATCGTCTTCCAGGACCCGTTCTCGTCGCTCAATCCGAGGATGTCCGTCGCGCAGCAAATCGCGGAACCGCTCGTGATCAACAACGCCTGCCGGAACAGGAAGGAGATCGACGCGAAAGTCGGCGTTCTCATGGATACCGTGGGGCTCGCCGAACGCGTCGCGACGTCGTTCCCCCACGAGCTCGACGGGGGGCGCCGGCAGCGGATCGGAATCGCCCGCGCGCTCGCGCTCGACCCGGAGTTCATCGTCCTCGACGAACCGGTTTCGGCGCTCGACGTCTGCATCCAGGCCCAGATCCTCAACCTGCTCCAGGAGCTCAAGAAGGAGCGCGGCTACACGTACCTCTTCATCTCGCACAACCTGAGCGTCGTGCGCTACGTCTCCGACGAGGTCGCGGTCATGTACCTCGGGCAGGTCGTCGAGAAGGCGGACAACGTCACGCTCTTCAGGGATCCGGTCCACCCCTATACGCAGGCGCTCCTTTCCGCCGTCCCGGTCGCGAGACTCGACGCGAAGAAGGAACGCATCCTGCTCGAGGGCGACGTCCCGAGCCCGATCGACCCCGCGCCAGGATGCCGCTTCGCGGGACGCTGCGCCTACCGGCAGGAGATCTGCGTACGGGAGCAGCCGGCGCTGCTGGAGATCGCGCCGGGGCACCTCGTCTCCTGCCACTTCGCCGGAAGCCTCGAACGGCGCGCGTGACATGGACCCCGAGCGGCGGCAGTCCGGAGAGGGAATCGAACAGCTCCGCTGGTTCGCGGGAGTTCCCGTCGGGACGAATCCGTTCATCCTGAAGGATCTCGCCGGGACGCTCGCGCTCCTCTGGCCCGGAACGGTCGCCTTCGTCGCCGCGGCGCAGCTCGTCATCGCGGGGAAGATCGGGCTTCCGCACCTCGCGGTCGCCGCGACGATCGCGTGCTACGTCGTCGCGCTCGCAGCCGCGGCCTTCGCGCTGATCGCGTTTCCGCTTCTCGGGAACCGCTATATCGTCCTCTGTCGCCTCTTCCCGGACGCGGTCTGGTGCGAGAGCATGAGGGGGCGGCCCCTTTCCCTGCCGGACGCGTTCCACATCCGGCCGTTTCCGATCGAACCACCCGCGCGACAGGGACGGACCGCGACGAAGACCGTCCCGTGGGACCGGGTGCGCGGCTTCGACGTCGTCGCCGGCGCGCGCGTCATCCGCCTCATGGGGGAACGCGGAACGCTCCTGCGGCTCTACTGCCCCGACGACGACACCTGCGGCCGGGCCGCCGCGTATATCGGGGAACGCCTGAAGGTCATGAAATCCTGATGCGACGCGGCGGGGGGCCTTATCGCCGCAGATTCAAAACGAAACGAACGAAAGGAGATCCGCATGAACGCATCGCTCGCGGCACTGGTCCGACAGAAGGCTGACGAAGTCATTCAGTGGCGTCGCCGGATCCACGAGAATCCGGAACTCAGCTTTCACGAGACGGAAACGTCGGCGCTGATCGAAGAGAAGCTCCGGTCCTTCGGAGTGGACGTGATCCGCAGGATCGGATCGAGCCAAACGGGAATCTGCGCCGAGCTCTGCGGAACGGCCGGCAGCGGGCCGGGGCGCTGCGTCGGCCTTCGCGCCGATATTGACGCGCTGCCGATCCGGGAGCAGTCGGGCGTCCCCTACGCGTCGAAGCGCGACGGCGTCTTCCACGGCTGCGGGCACGACTCGCACGCGGCCATCCTTCTCGGAACGGCCTGGCTCCTGAGCGACCTGCGCCATACGTTTTCGGGCTGCGTGAAGTTCTTCTTCCAGCACGCCGAGGAAGAGCTCGGCGGCGGGCGCGAGTTCATGGAGGCGGGCGTCATGGAAAACCCGCACGTCGACGGCGTCATGGCGCTTCACGCGCTCCCCGACATCTACGTCGGCGAGATCGGCGTCCGGGACGACTTCATGACCGCGGGCGTCGACCTCCTGAAGGTGACCGTCGAGGGGAAGCAGGCGCACGGCGGATACCCCCACTACGGCGTCGACACGATCCTCGCCGCGTCGACCATCGTCACGACGCTCCAGAGCCTGGGGTCGAGGGAACTCGCCCCCACCGACTGCGCGTTCGTGACGTTCGGGCGCATCGAGGGCGGCATCTCGAACTCCTACATCGGCGGCCCGGTCGTTCTCGAGGGGTGCATCCGCTATCTTCGCACCGCGACGCAGGAACTGTTCCACCGCCGCGTGCGCGAGATCGCCACGGGCGTCGGGGCGGCGCTCAAGGCGAACGTCACCGTCGAGATCACGCCGGAGATGATTCCGACGCGCGTCGACACGAGATGGGTGGATCGCATCCGGAGGGTCTGTCGGGAAATTCCGTCGGTTGAACGCGTCGTGGACCTGCCTTCTCCGGCGATGGGAGGTGAAGACTACGCGTATTTCCTGGAGAAAGCGCCCGGAACCCTGTTCCGCCTCGGAGTCCGGACGCCGGGCGGCCCGCACTGCCCCACGCATTCGATCAACTTCTACGTCGACGACAGGGCCGTTCCGATAGGCATGGAGGTCCTCGCGGCCGCGACGCTCGACGCTCTCGCGGAAGACTGAAGAAAACGGAAGGGGTGACACTCATGAAGGAAAAGATGTTCGTACGGCTGTTGATGGCCGCAGTGTTCCTGTTCGTCGCCTGCACGGGCTTCGCGAAGAACATGGAGACGTTCACGCTCGGGCTTCCGGGCGACGCGAAGACGCTCGACCCGCACCAGGCGGTCGATACGCTCTCGTTCATCGTCACGAAGCACATCAACGAGCCCCTCGTGACGGTCGACGGCAGGACGAAGCAGCTCGTCCCCGTGCTCGCCGAGAAATGGGAGATTCTCGACCAGCAGACCTACAAGTTCTACCTCAAAAAAGGCGTCAAGTTCCACAACGGCGAGGAACTGACCGCCGAAGACGTCGTCTTCTCGCTCAAGCGCGCCGCGTCGCCGGACTCCGTCTACGCGAAGTCCAAGGGCAAGTACATCGACATCGACGGCCTCAAGATCATCGACAAGTACACGCTGATCGTCAGGACACGGGGCCCCGTCAGCGGCTGGCTTGACTCCATGAAGCTTGGAACCTCTCTGACATGAAGCTATCCCGAGCGGTTAACGCGCCTATCGTCATCCCCGCGAAGGTGGGGATCCAGTTAAAGAAACTTCAATGTGTGTGGGTCTTCTGGATTCCCGCCTGCGCGGGAATGACGGCCTTATACTCGGACTCTGTTAGCGTTTAGACCGTCTGGCTCCGTAGACGGTGTTGGGAGAAGTTCATGAAACACGTCGCCAACGTTCGCCGGGCAGTTCTCACAACGCTTCTCGTGCTTGCAGCGGCTTATACCGTGATTCTATACGGGAAAACGGTGAAGGGGGCCAATATGCCGTTTCGTGTACCCTCCACACAGGAACGCGAGCGGGCCGTAGGCTCTCTCGAAGGACTGCCCGAAACGCTGAAGCGGGCGTTCACGCCC
>CALFXN010000205.1 GCA_937957815.1 uncultured Synergistales bacterium | reverse complement strand
GAGATAAGGCCACGTGACTGGAGTTCAGACGTGTGCTCTTCCGATCTATGCATGACGCCGAAGCCTTCGTTTATGTTCAGACCTGTCGGCTCCATCCCGATGAAGCTCCATCCGGGAAGCCGCTGCGACAATCGCCCGAAAACAGGAACCGCCGCGCCATTCGCACAGTCGACGACGACCGGACAGTCGGCGAGTTTCGGTTCATGAAGAAGCGTCAGGATCCACTGCGAATATTCGTCCCCGCCGGAAGAGACGTCCTCCGAAATCCCGACTGAGGCGCCCGTCGGTCGCCAGTCGTCAATAAGATTATCCCCGAGATACTCCTCGATTGTCGCTTCGGATTCGTCCGCAAGTTTGCGTCCTTCGCAGTCGAGGAATTTGATCCCGTTATATTCGGCAGGATTGTGGGACGCGCTGATGATGCACCCGCCGTTCGCGTGACGATGCCGGACGAGAAAGCTCACTCCCGGCGTCGGAATGACTCCGGCATCGAGGACATGCGCTCCCGCGGACATCATCCCGGCGACGACGGCTGATTCGATCATGATTCCCGAACGTCTCGTATCACGGCCGACGACGACGCGCGGCCGCGGAACTCCGCGTTCCGTGAGGTAAAGCACGAAGGAACGTCCGAGCCGAAGCGCCAGTTCCGGTGTCATCAATCCCTTGTTTGCAACGTCCCGGACACCGTCCGTACCGAACAGACAGCGAACCTTCTTTTCACCTTCCATAATGTGCCTCACCTTCCTGCAGAAGCCTCATCAATCCACAATCGCCGTAACCGTTACGTTCTGCGGCTCGACGCGGAGCACACGGACATTTTTCGATGCGATGTTCCGGATCAGCACAGGCACGAGGAGTTTCCTGGAAATTACGTTCGTGACATTCACGACGGCACGGAAGGGCAGATCGGCGCTTTCGAGAGTCGCCAGGTCCGACGGGGTGCCCTCCAGTGTCACATTGACGAAAGAGGGATCGACGCTCCACGCCGGATATACGCTCTTGCCTTCGATTCCGACCGCGATTCGCGAGAGCGTTTTCGCCTTCGCCTTTTTTTTCAGCGAAACCGAAACCCGCACCTGTTCCGGGCTGACGACCCGAACTGTCTCGTCAGCCGGTTTGAGGATCCGAACCCGGTACTCCCTGTCCCCCGAGATTCCCTCGATATCGAGCGATTCGGTTTCGACCGCCTGCATACCATTCAGAAACGGCTGCGGCCCCTGAATCATCGCTTCAGCGGGTTCGCTCATAATCGTCCTGACATCGAAGTCATCCGCAGGTTTTCCGACGAGATTGACGTGAATCGGAAACGCTTTCTGGGGAATCCCCTTCACAAGCACACCGCGCAAGCGGATTTTTTTAGGCTCGACGGTGACGTCCTTCTCGAATTCCTCCGATTTCGCGATATCTACCGGAAGAAGAAGCTCCCCTCCGCGCTGAAGCTCTTCGAGCGTCGGACGAACCCTGGCTCCGCCGACTTTCGCAAGATCTTTTTCGACCCCGCGAACCGTGACGTCCTTTGGGATAATCTCGACCGATTCCAGGTAAACTCCGGACGGCAGTCCCTCGCGAACTTCGATCTCAACCGGTATGAGTCGGTCGATGAACCGTATCATCTCGATATCGATCTGTGATGGAGAAATATCGATCAGTTTTACGTCCTTCGGAAGGACCGTACGGACGGCAAGCCGGTATTTTCCCACGGAAAGCCCTCTCGTGTCTACCTCGCACGCGATCGCGTCCGAACCGAGCGTCGCGAGAATCGTCCGCATCCCGGAAACGTGGACGTCTACCTCGGTGACGTCCGTCTTCAGAACCGTCTGCGGCGGGACATTCAGATACTCGACCTTGCAACGCAGGGTTTTCATAGAATCACCCATGCGATCCGCACCAACGTAGAACCAGAGGAAAAAGGCGATGAGAACGGAAATTCCCCTCAGAAACATGGGAGACGTCAAAAGATCGTCGAGTCGTTTCATTTTCTCTCCCATCGGCTCTACTCCTTCGTCCAGAATGCGGCCAGACTGTCGAGAATGCGCTTCCGCAGGGAGGTCTTCATGGGTTCCTCCGCACCGAAATAGTGCAGCAACAGTTTGTAGACCTGCGCGTCTTTCAGATTTCGCGACAGGTGTCCGTTGATCGTAAGTGCGATTTCTCCCCGTTCTTCCGAAACGACAAGGGCAAGCGCATCGGAGACTTCAGTCACGCCGAGCGCGGCTCTGTGACGCGTTCCGATCCATCGTGCGAGATCTGTGTTCTCGGTCAGTGGAAGGTAGCAGGCTGCCGCCACCAGAACGTCTCTGTCGATGATAACCGCCCCGTCGTGAAGCGGCGTTCCGGGGTAGAAAATAGTCGACAGAAGTTCCTGCGTAATCTCGGAGTTCAGAACAACGGCGGTCCTCCAGAAATCCTTGAGCCCGGTATTTCTCTGGAGCACGACGAGAGCCCCGACCTTTTGCGTCTTCATCGATACGAGGGCACGCAGGATCTCCTGGCTCAGAAATTCGGCGCGTATCTGTGAACGCCCCCGACGCCAGATGTTCCCTCTCCCGAGTTCCTCGAGCATTTTTCTGAGTTCGGGCTGGAATACGATCGGAATTGCGATGAGCAATACTCCGAGAGCCTTTCCGACGAACCAGGAGAGAGTTCTCATATCCAGGATCCTCGCACCCACCGTGAGGAACGCGATGATGATAAGCCCTTTGACGAGCTGCATTGCCCGTGTTCCGACAAGGAGCAGGAGAAGTTTGTAGATGATAAAGGAAACGATCGCTATGTCGAGGAAATCATGCCACCTGAAGAGATCGAACATATTCCGGTCCTTTCGTCACAGAATATCGAGAGGGACGTACGGAGACGTCGCCAGATCGAGCATAGCCGAATACCTCAGGGCGAAGCGGACCGTTTCTCCTATGCTCGGGGGGACGGTCATATCATCGACATCGAGTATGAGATGATCGCTCGATGCGCCGAGAATCGCGACTCCGTGGTCGATCGGATCCAGTCCTTCTATGTCGACGTCCTGTTTGCCGACGGCGGCGATGGCACGGAGCCTCGAGCCCCGATCCTCGAAACACGGGATATGGCCGAAGGCATCGTATGCGATCTCTCCTAACGGAACGGAAGGTTTTCTACGGACTTCCACTATTTCCGCCTCCAGGATCATCGTCGTCCCGGATAAATACGGGATACGCCGCATCCTCGTGACGTCGCTTCCGAGAAGAATGCCTTCTCCGATCCGAAGATCGGTGATTCCTTCCGGGAGTATGCCGCGTTCGAGGAGCTCGAGCGACGATGTCGAACCGCCGGAAACAATTTCGACGGGAGAATTCACTAATGCCTGCAGACGGTCGCGTATATCGAGCAGTTGTCGGAGTGCTTCCGCCGAAGGCACCGTTCCCCCGAAACAACCGAAATTCGTGCCGACGGCCGTCGGTCGGACGCGCGGACATTCGAGCAGCGTGTGAGCGACCGATTCTGTCTCGTCCGGCCAGAATCCCTCCCGAAGGTCGCCGAGATCGAACATGAGCATAACCGGGAAATCCCGCCGCATCCGCTCGCACTCTCTCTGAATCAGATAAATCGTTTCGTTCATCGAAACCACGCAGCAATCGGCACCTGCAACAACGAGGGGAATCTCGCTCGGCATGGGGATTCTGAGGAGAAGCAGCGGAACGGCGGGAGCGCAATCTCTGAGTCTCGCGATATTCTCGATCCGGCTGTCGGCAAGTCGCGAGCAGCCGCCCTCAAGCATAGCGCTGACTATACGGGGATGAGCGCAGATTCCCTTCGTCACCCCCGTGACCGAGACATTGAACCGGCGACAGAGACCGACGATTCGTCTCGTGTTTTCGAGGATCCGCTCCCTGAAGATAACCATACGCGGGTACGCCGTATTCTTCATTCGTCTCCTCCCTGCAGCTTCCGGAGAAGGGCCAGATCTCCGCCGTGACCGATTCCATCGAGCGGAGTTTCCAGTATACAGATCGGAAGAGCACACGTCTGAACTCC
>CALFXN010000204.1 GCA_937957815.1 uncultured Synergistales bacterium | reverse complement strand
GCCAGAACGGCTCGGGCAAGACCACGCTCGCCAAGCATCTCAACGGTCTGCTGCTGCCGCAGCGGGGGAGCGTCTCGGTCGACGGAATCCCGTGCGTCAGGAAGGAAAAGCGCCTTCGGGACGTCCGTCGCATTGTCGGTCTCATTTTTCAGTACCCGGAGCAGCAATTGTTCGCCGAAACCGTTTTCGACGAGATCTCGTACGCTCCGAGGAACTGGTCGTGCCCCGAAAAGGAGATTCCGGGCCGCGTCGCGCGCGCAGCCGGACGTCTCGGGATCCCGGAAGATTCGTTCTCGAGAAGCCCCTTCCTGTTTTCGGGAGGGGAAAAGAGAAAGATCGCGATTGCTTCTGTTCTTTCCGCATCTCCACGGTATCTCGTCCTCGATGAACCCACGGCGGGGCTCGATGCCGGGAGCAGAAGAGAGCTTCTCTCGCTTCTGACCGAACTGCGCGCGGACGAAGGGATCTGCGTTATCCTCATAACTCACGACCTCGAAATCGCTCTGGAGATGAGCACGCGAATCCTCATGCTCGACGAGGGCAGACATGTCTTCTGGGGAAGTCCGGAGCGACTCGCGCCTGAGCTTGTCGCGGGGCGCTTTCCCCGACTCGTTCCGCCCGATGTCCTACTTTTCTCGTCGCGGATCGCCGCGCAGAGATGCGATGTTCCGATCACCTGGGACTGGAAAGTACTCGCGAAAGCTCTGGAGCGCTCGGCGATATCCATCGAACGAAAATGCGAGGTGCCGTCATGCGTTTCATGAACCACATGACATTCGGCCAGTACATTCCGGTCGACTCTTTCATCCACAGGCTCGATCCCCGCGGAAAAATCCTTTCGACGACGCTGCTTCTCACAGGGATCTTCCTGATGGGGCATTTCCCCGTTTTTATTCTGTGGGGCGGGGCTCTCCTCATTCTTGCGGCGATGTCGCGTCTTCCGGTCAGACTCGTTCTCGCAGGTGCGCGACCTGTATTGATTCTGGTTTTGTTTACCGGCATTCTGCACCTCTTCTTCACCGGAGGGACTCCCGTCGCTTCGTTTGGCCCGCTTGAGATCACCCGCGAGGGAATACGGCTCGCGGCGATGATGAGTACCCGACTGGTTTTCCTTGTTCTGTTCGCTTCCTTCCTGACGCTCACGACGAGTCCGATGGAACTCGCCGACGGCATCGAGCGCCTTTTCTCTCCGTTCGTGCGGTTCGGGTTTCCCGCACACGAGCTCGCGATGATGATGACGATTTCTCTCCGTTTCATCCCGACGCTGCTCGACGAGACGGATCGCATCACGAAGGCGCAGGTCGCACGGGGAGCGAAGTTCGATCAAGGCAGTTTTTTCTGTCGAATGAAATCGTTTCTCCCCGTCCTCGTTCCGCTTTTCGTCATCGTATTCCAACGCGCCGACGATCTTGCCGTCGCGATGGAGTCCCGCTGCTACACGGGCGGTGGCGGACGAAGCCGCATGAATCCGCTGGCATGGAAAGGAAACGACAGCTTCGCGCTCTTCTGCGTCGCCGCATTCATTCTTCTCGCGGAATTCGCCGACAGGTATCTCTCGTGGCCAGGTATGCCGCTCTCGTAGCGTATTTCGGTCCGGCATTCTCGGGATGGCAGATACAACCGGACAGGGAAACCGTACAGGAAACCGTCGAAATCGCGATCGGAGCCGCGCGGGGGAAAAATCGAATCCCGGTCCTCGCCGCCGGACGGACCGATGCGGGCGTTCACGCGACCGGACAGGTGATCTCGTTCGTCCTCGACGACGGGATCACGCCATTTCGTTTCCTCGCCGCCGCCAACGCGCATCTTCCCGAAACGATCAGGATCCGGAAAATCGCACCGGTTCCGGACGATTTCGATCCGAGACGACACGCAATCTGGAGGGAATACCGGTACTTTCTATGGAACGGAAGGGGATTTCTCCCTCATATGAAGGGGCTCTGCTGGATCAACCGGTTCCCCTGGGACGACGCCGCGGTTCGCCGCGCGATTGCGCTGCTGCGCGGAACTCACGACTTCAAGGCGTTCTGCAAGACCGGAGAGTGTCCCGCGAACAGCCGGCGCTCCGTTCTTCACGCGGGATTCCGCAGACGCGGGAAGGTAGGGATCATCACGATCCGCGCGAACGCCTTTCTCATGAACATGGTCCGGATCATCGTGGGAGATCTCGACTCGGTCGGTCGCGGGAAACGTCCCGCAGAATGGATGAAAGAACTTTTGTCGGGTTTGTCCCGTGATTCCTCGGATGCGACAGCTCCTCCCGAAGGGTTGTATCTCTGGCGGGTCGGGTATAATAAGATGTTTGAATGGATCGAGTAAGGGGGCGCACCAGAGTGTTCGGGAGCGATATCGGAATAGACCTTGGAACCGCAACTGTGCTCATATACGTCAAGGGCAAGGGGATTGTTCTCCGAGAGCCCTCGGTCGTTGCCGTCGATTTGGAAAACGGACGAATTCTCGCCGTCGGAAACGACGCGAAGAGTATGGTCGGAAGGACGCCCGGAAGCATCGTCTCGGTCCGGCCGCTTCGGGACGGAGTTATCGCCGACTACAGCATGACCGAAGCAATGCTGCATCATTTCATGAAACGCGTCACGCACGGATTCAGCCGCTTTTTCCGGAACAGAGTCATGATCTGCGTTCCCTCCGGAGCGACGGACGTCGAGCGCCGGGCTG
>CALFXN010000203.1 GCA_937957815.1 uncultured Synergistales bacterium | reverse complement strand
CGACGGAAAGGGCATTCGTAACGGAAGAAAGAGCCCTGTGCGATCGCATCGGGGCTCTTTCCCGAAGGAAGGGGAGGTTCTCTATGAAAACGCCGCCTTACCCCGCGGCGGAGGGGACATCCGTGACGTCACGAAGCGCCGGGCCGCACGGGACATCCTTGTTGATGAACACGACGCCGTCAGAAGAGCTTCCGCCAGGGCGTCGTCTTTCCCGCCAGCGGACGATCTCCATCGCCCCGTCGAAATGTTCCACGAGCGCGGAGCAACTGTCGATCCAGTCGCCGCAGTTTGCGTACGCGAGTCCGCGAATGTTCCTGATCACAGGGTGATGAATGTGTCCGCAAATGACGCCGTCGACGCCGCGTTTCCGCGCCGACCGGACGAGGAAGTCCTCGAAATGCCCCACGTACATCACGGCATCCTTGACCTTCCGCTTCAGAAATCCCGAGAGCGACCAGTACCCGAGCCCGAGCGGAGAACGGACCGCGTTCAGAAACGCATTCGCCCAGAGCGCCACGTCGTACGCACGGTCGCCGAGCCGCGTAAGCCACTTCCGGCATCGTACGACGACATCGAACTCATCGCCGTGGACGACGAGGAAGCTGCGTCCGTCGGCCCCGGTGTGGACCGCTTCCTTCCGGACCGAGATGCCTCCGAAGCGGTACCCGTCGAATTCATCCATGAACGTGTCGTGATTCCCGGGGATATAGACGATGTCGGTCCGCTTCGACATCTTGAGCAACCACCGAACGACCTCGTTGTGCGACCGGGGCCATCGGGGACGTTTCCGCAGCTTCCATCCGTCGATGACGTCGCCGACCAGGTAGAGACGCTCGCACCGGAACGACGCCAGGAACGAAGTCAGCTCTTTCGCCCGGCACCATCGCGTCCCGAGGTGGATATCGGACAGGAATACCGTTCGGTATGAGGAGATCGTCGTATTTTTCATGTCGACAGCATACCACAGACCGTATAACGCGACGGTTGCCGAAATGCGACGGATGCGTTACGACCGTCCGAGTCCGTGATACCATGGTATTCAGGGTGAATTCGTTCCGGATTTTCGGGGAGGGTGTCGCATGAAAAGGGTATTCGCCGTCGTTCTCGCGCTTCTTTCGCTCCTGCCCGTCCCGTCGTGGGCGGAGCTTTCGGGGCAACCTCCGGAGGAGACGATGCGTTCCGTGATCGCTGAATTCGAGTCCTACGCGGTCCGCGCGATGAAGGATTGGGACATTCCCGGGATGTCGGTGTCGGTCGTTCTGGGAGACCGGACGATCTACGCGCGCGGGTTCGGCGTCCGCGGGATCGGCGGAACGGACCCCGTGAACGAACATACGCTCTTCCAGATCGGCTCGATCTCGAAATCGTTCACCGCGACGCTCGTCGCGATCCTCGCCGACCGCGGAAAGATCGAATGGACCGATCCCGTGACGGACCATCTCCCGGACTTCTCGATGTACGACCCCTGGGTGACGCGGGAATTCCGCGTTTTCGACATCATGTCCCAGCACAGCGGACTTTCCCCGTACGCCGGGGACTTTCTCCCCCTGCTCGGGTTCGGGCGCGCGCACATCCTCCGTTCTCTCAGGTTCCTCCGCCCCGTATCGAGCTTCCGTTCCGAGTTCTCGTACGTGAACAACCTGTTCGTCGTCGCGGGGCTTCTCGTCGAAAAGTATTCCGGGAAAAGCTGGGAAGACACGCTGAAAACCCAGCTCCTCGACCCGATCGGCATGAGGGAGAGCAGCGCGTCGCAGAAATCCTTCACGGGTGCGTCGAACGTCGCCTTCCTGCACGTGAGGGACAGGGGCGGCGTCAGAGCGCTGCCGATGGACTGGCCCTTCATGCGATGGGTGTACACGTACGCTCCGGCGGGCGGAATTGCCTCGACGGCCTCCGATATGGCGAAATGGATGCGCTTCCAGCTCGCGGACGGCGTCGCCGGCAGCAGGCGCATCGTTTCGAAACGAAACCTCGACGCGACGCACGCACCCAGGACGTCGCTCCCGATGTCCGCAGCGTATCCGGGAAACAACGCCTACTGCATGGGGTGGGTCCGGACCGAATACCGTCCCTATTCCCTTCTCTGGCACAACGGCGCGACGAGCGGCGTCTGCTCGGTCGTCATGCTCGCGCCGGAGATCGGCCTCGGAATCACGGTTCTCACGAACCTCTCCGATACGCAGGCGCCCGAGGCCGTCGCGAAACGTTTCATCGACCTCTTCTGCGGGACGAAGCCTTTGCGCGACTGGAGCGCCGAGGCTCTCGCGGAGGCACGGAAAGCCTCCTCCGCGCCGAAGATCACCGCGCCGGAGTCCCCGGTCCCACCGATGCCGTTCGACGTCTACGAGGGAACGTACGACAACCCCGTCTTCGGATCTCTCGCGCTCGTCGCTTCGGGAGACACGCTGACCGGCGTCATGGGGCCCGACAGGGTCCGCATCGTTTTTCGCCACAGGGATCGCGACGAATTCATCATGGGCGTGCCGGATTTCGACCCCGAGATGGGGCGGGCTCATTTCACTTTGCGGAACGGAATCGCCGACACCCTGATCCTGGACGAACTCGAGAAGGACGGCATCGGGACGTTCGTCCGGAAAAATCCGTGAGAAGGAGGGCGTGAAGATGGAAGTGAACGTCACGCCGCGCAACAGTCAGGTTCGTCTGGAAAACGTTTTCTTCCCGGCAATGGAGTATCACGCCTTCCCGGCGAACGCCGCGCCGGGACTCAAGCCACCCGGAATGGGACGGTTTTCCGTCAAGGCCGAAGAACTCGACGAGACGCCGAAGAAGTGGCTCATCCAGGTGGAGCTCCACTCGGAAAAGAATCCCCCGAATACGCCGACCTATCTGTACGAGTTTTCCCTTGTCGCGGTCGGGGTCTTCGCATGGCAGGGTGACGAGCGTTCTCCGGCGGAAACACGGAGGTCCGTGGGGGAACTGGGCGCGTCGATGCTCTACGACGCGCTGCGGGAAGCCGTGAAGTACATCACGCACCTCGGGCCATACAAGCCGTTCCTGCTCCCTCCGCTCGAGTTCTCGGTCGCCGGGGGGAACGGGGACGACGATATCGTCCCGTTGCGAAAAGACGACGCGTAGACCAGGGAAAGGACGTGCAGCCATGAGATCGGATGTCGAACGGATCAAAATGGATATCGAACTCCTCGCAGCCTTCACAGCGACGCCGGGCGCCGGGGTGACCCGGTACAGCTTCTCGGACGAAGACCGGAAGGCGCGCGCCTACATCCGCGGCGAGATGGAGAGCGCCGGACTCCGCACCAGGGAGGACGGCGCGGGAAATCTCTTCGGAAGACGCGAGGGGCAAAGGGACGACGCGCCGCCGGTCGTCGTGGGGTCGCACTTCGACTCCGTGCCGAACGGAGGCGCGTTCGACGGCGACGCGGGCGTCTCGACGGCCCTCGAAATCGCGCGTATCCTGCGCGACCACGACGTCGTCACGGAAAAGCCGATGGAGTTCGCCGCACTCGTCGAGGCGGAGGGAGCGCGTTTCGCGTGCGGACTTTACGGAAGCCGGGCGATGACCGGACTTCTCGGGGACACGCATCTCGACGCCTTCAAAGATCGGGACGGCAGGACGCTCCGTTCGGTGCTCCGCGATTCCGGCTTCGCCCCGGAACGTTTCGCGACGGCCCGAAGGGCGCCCGGGTCGATCGCGGCCTTCCTTGAACTCCACATCGAACAGGGACCCGTCCTCGAAACCGAAGGAATCGACCTCGGAGTCGTGAGTGCGATCATCGGCGTGAGCCAGTTCGAGGCCGCCTTCGCGGGACGCGCGGACCACGCGGGCTCCACGCCGATGACGCTCCGGAAGGATGCCCTGGCGGCGGCGGCTGAGGTCGTCCTCGCGCTTCAGGCGGCGGCGCGGCGGGAAGGGGAAGGGACGGTCGGCACGGTCGGAAAGATGGCCGTCTCGCCGGGCGGTGCGAATATCGTCCCTGAGACCGCGACATTCACGATGGACATCCGTTCCTTCGACGAATCGCGCATGACGCGCGTCATAGACGACATGAAGACGCTCATGGGACGCATCGCCGCGCGCGACGGACTCGGGTGGCGAATGGACGAAAAGGTTCTGATCCCGCCCGTCGCGATGCATCCGGAGATCGTCGGCGCGTTCGAGGATTCGGCCCGCGGCCGCGGCTACAGCGCCCGGAGGATCGTGAGCGGCGCGGGACACGACGCGATGGTCATGTCGCGGCTCGCGCCCGTCGGAATGGTCTTCGTCCCGAGCCGGGGCGGACGAAGCCACTGCCCCGAGGAATGGACCGACTACGCGGATATCGCGAAGGGGGCCGACATCATGCTCGACGCGGCGCTCCACCTGGCGGTGCGCATCGCATAGGGGCGAAAAACGAATCCGGGGGGCTGGAAACGCATCACGTCCTCGCCCCCCGGTCGCGTCATCGCGTTACAGGAGCCACTCGAGCCCGAGCCGGAGAAGCGTCCCGGCTGGAATCGGGTCGGCGTCGGCGTCGTTGCCGAATCCCGCGTCAACGGCCCGGGAGAGCGTCGAGACTCGTTCCGCAGCCGCTTTCAGCTCGCTTTCGGAATACTGCCATCCGACCGCGGCCGAGAGGATTCCGGCCATGCGGCCGTCCGGATTTCCGGCCGTTCCCGTCATCCACGGCAACGAAACGTCCTCCTCCGGAGCGCCGTCGCCCGCGAGGCGCCTCATGGCCTTCGGGTCCGCGAATTCGGGTT
>CALFXN010000202.1 GCA_937957815.1 uncultured Synergistales bacterium | reverse complement strand
TCGACGAGGGAAGCCGGCCGGACCAGAGCGCTTCGAGGATAGCCGCATGGACCTTCCACTGGTCTACAGGCGTATGCCCCCTGTCCGCTCCGTAGACCAGGACATCGGCACCCGCGACAAGCGCCATGACGCCCGCCTCGACGGAGCCCCACTGCTTGTCCACGGCTCCCATTCCGAGCGAGTCCGTGACGATGAGCCCGCCGAAGCCGATCTCGCCTCGCAGGAACGAAAGCGCCTTCGCGGACATCGTCGCGGGGACGTCCGTCGCTCCGAGTGCCGGAACGATCATGTGCGCCGTCATGACCGACGGGACGCCGAGCGCGGCCGCGCGCCGGAACGGTACGAGTTCGACCGCCTCGAGACGCGCGAGGTCGTGATCGATTCGCGGCAGTCCGAGATGCGAGTCGATATCGACATCGCCGTGCCCAGGGAAGTGCTTCGCGCAGGAGAGAACGCCCTCGTCCGCGAACGGAGGCAGCGTCGCCGCGACGAAACGCGCGACGTCGCCCGCGTCCGAACCGAACGATCGCACGCCGATGACGGGGTTATCCGGGTTCGAGTTGACATCCGCGTCGGGAGTGTAGTCCCACGTGATTCCGAGAATGCGGAGCTCCCGTGCGAGGATCCGGGCCTGTTCCGCGGCGAGGCGGGAGTCGCCCGTCGCGCCGAGCGCCATGTTCCCGGGCCAGACGGTCACGCCCTTCGTGATGCGCGCGACGATGCCGCCTTCCTGGTCGATCGCGACGAAGGGCGGCACGTCGTTGTTCGTGACGTTGTGGATATCCGCCACGAGCGTCGCGACCTGCCCGACGGAGGAGATATTCCCGGCGCTCGAATAGAGGATCACTCCGCCGGGATGGAGGTTCGTCAGCGCCGAGCGCAGATCCGCGGACATCGCGTCGCCGTTGAAGAACCCAACGATGACCTGTCCGGCCTTCTGTTCGGGCGTCATGCCCGCGAGGATCTCCTCCGGATCGCGGGAAGCGCTCCACGAGATTCCACCCGGGGCGAGACACGCGGCGACCACGACGAGGAACCAGAGTACAGACGAAAAACGACGCATACGGAACACTCCCTTCGGATCCGGCGGAATCTCCGCCTTTCCGAAGGGATGGTATCACATGGGCACGTCGCGGTCACGGAGCAGCCGAAGGCTGTTGAGCGTGACGAGGATCGTCGCCCCCATATCGGCCACGATCGCGAGCCAGAGCGTGAGCCATCCCGGAACGACTGCCGCCAGCGCGAGAAGCTTGAGTCCGAGCGACGCGACGACGTTCTGCCGGATGGTCCCGAGTGTCCTCCGGCTCAGACGGATCGCGAACGGCAGACGCGAAAGGTCGTCTCCCATGAGCGCGATATCCGCCGTTTCGAGCGCCGTTTCGCTCCCCGCGCCGCCCATAGCGACCCCGACCGTCGCCGCGGCAAGAGCCGGAGCGTCGTTGACGCCGTCGCCGACCATCGCGACCGGGCCGCGTTCCGCGACCAGGGAGCGCACGGCATCGAGCTTGTCCGAGGGAAGCAGGCGAGCGCGGTATCCGTCCGTTCCCGCCGCCGCGGAGA
>CALFXN010000201.1 GCA_937957815.1 uncultured Synergistales bacterium | reverse complement strand
CGAGATAAGGCCACGTGACTGGAGTTCAGACGTGTGCTCTTCCGATCTTAAACTACTACAAGCAAAGCTATTGTGTCAAGTCCCTATTTCGTTATTTTTTGCCGGACAGCGCTTCCGTCACTCCGAATCAGGACGCCGGAATTGCCCCGCTATGAATCGTTACAGCTCAATCTCCGTCTTGAAGACGATCCTCGCACGTCCCCCGACCTTCACGATCACGGGGTCGCCGCCGAAGCTGCGGACGATGACCTGCATATACCCCTTCCGACCGATCGCCTCGCCCTGTTTGATCGTGAACGCGAAGCCCTCTTCGCGCGGGGGGAGCTTTCCGTAGAACGTCAGGTACGCGCCGAGCGGGCCGTTCGCGTTGCCGGTGACGGGATCTTCCGCGATGCCGATCGCAGGCGCAAACATCCGTCCGCTCGTCAGGACGCCCTCCTCGCGGGAGTCGAACGTGAAGACGTAGTAGCCGTTGCAGTCGATCTCGCGGCTCAGAGCGGACAGGATCCCCGCGTCGGGAACGAGCGCGTCGAGGCGGTCCTTCGAGCGGATCGGGACCATGACCTTCGAGTGCCCCGTCGAGACGATCTGCACGGGCAGCTTCTCCTCCAGGTCGTCTTCCGCGAGCCCGAGCCCTTCGAGAAGCCGGGCGAGGCGCTCGTCCCGGATCATGTCGCCGAAGACGATCCCCGCCTGCGTCATCGTCACGAAGAGGTCGCCGTCCCGTTCGGCGATTTCGACGGGCAGCACGCCGGCCTTGGTCTTCTGGCGAATGACGCAGTCCGTCAGGCCGTGCTCCTTCGCGTAGACGTAGTGCGCCGAGATGGTCGCGTGGCCGCAGATCGGAACTTCCCTCGTCGGCGTGAAGAAGCGCACTTCGATGTCCGCGCCGTCTTCCTGCCGGTCGAAGATGAACGCGGTTTCCGAGTTGTTGAGTTCCCGCGCGAGCTGTTGCATCTGTCTGTCGGTCATTCCGTCGGCGTTCGGGACCACGCCCGCGGGGTTGCCCGAAAACAGTTCGGTCGTGAACGCGTCGACCTGGTAGACGGTGATTTTCATCGTATCCCTCCCGTATGGAATCAGGGTCGCCCCAAGATTTTCCCGAGTGTAGCACTGCGGGCGCGTCCGCTTCAATCCTGCGTCGAACGCGATTCCGCGGGGCGGCCGGCCGGATTTTGTGGTATATACAGGAAACGCAAACGGGGAGTTCCGCCGTCTGACGGCTCGGAAACAGGCGATCTTTCCGAAGGATTCGCGACTTTGTGCAGGGAGGCTGGTATATCGTGGATTTCCAGACGCTCGCAAGGAACATCGAAGCCGATGTCATCGAATGGCGCAGACATCTTCACAGAAATCCGGAGCTGAGCGGACAGGAGTACGATACGGCCGATTACGTCGCGGGGATTCTGGAGAAAACGGGCGCCGACGACGTCCGCCGCGTCGGCGATACGGGCGTGACGGGCCTGATCCGGGGGCGAGGCCCCGGCCGGACGATCGCGCTTCGCGCGGATATGGACGCGCTCCCCGGCGACGAGAGGACGGGGCTGCCCTTCTCGTCCGAACGCCCGGGCGCGGCGCATATGTGCGGGCACGACGTTCACACCGCGATTCTTCTGGGCGTCGCGAAGGTGCTTCACGATGCGCGCGGCGAATTCGACGGGGCCGTCAGGCTCGTTTTCCAGCCCGCCGAGGAACGGCTCGGCGGCGCGGGGAGCATGATCGCGGGCGGCGTCCTCGAAAACCCGAAGGCGGACGCGATCGCGGCGCTTCACGTGTGGCCCCATCTTCCCGCGGGGACGGTCGGAATCCGCGACGGGGCGCTGACGGCGGCTGCGGACAGCGTGACCGTCGAGTTCGAGGGGAAGCAGGGGCACGCGGCGCACCCCCACCAGTGCGTCGATCCGATCGTGACGGCCGGGCAGTTCCTCGCGAACGTCCAAGCCGTCGTGGCGCGCGAGATCGCGCCGCTCGACGCGGCCGTCCTCACGTTCGGCAAGATCGCGGGCGGACACGCGGGAAACATCATCCCCGAGAAGGTTGTGATCGAAGGCACGATTCGGACGCTGTCGCCCGAGACACGCGATACGATGGCCGCGGCCGTCGAGCGCTTCGCGAAGAGCACGGCCGACGGGATGCGGGCGGGCGTTTCCGTCACGGTGCGGCGCGGCGTGCCGCCCCTGATCCCGGATTCGCGGCTCGTCGCCCTCTTCGCCGAAAGCGCGCGCGACCTGCTCGGCGCGGACAGGGTCGCCGTCCTTCCGACCCCGTCGATGGGCGGCGAGGACTTCGCGTTCTACCTCGAACACGTTCCGGGAGTCTTCTTCCGGCTCGGCGTGCAGCGTCCGGGCGCGCCCTTCCACCCACTGCACTCGCCCGAGTTCGACCCCGACGAGTCGGCCTTCGCGACGGGCGTCGCCGCGATGAGCCGCTTCGCCGCGGACTTTCTCGCGCAGAGGGCATAGCTCCCGCCCCGAGGCGCGCCTTCTTTCCCGAAAGCGGTCCGGCTCCCACGCGCATGGGGGAGCCGGACCGCTTTCGACCTGTCGGAGGAAAGGCTATTTGAGCGGAATTCGTATTTCCGTGCGAAGCTTGTCCTCGGGGGTCTTCGAGCAGTCGTCCAGATAGACTTCGAGACTGGGAGCGTATTGCACCTCGCGGCCGCTTTCCGGAAGCCATTCTCCATAGATGCGGCGATAGGCATCGTGAAGCCCCGAGTACGGCCCGACGTGGACGTACACGCCGTAGTCGCCGCCCGCGATGCGCTGGACGGAGATTCCCTCCTCCGGAACGTACCCCTCGGGCACCGAGACGCAGACGTCGCAGCGAAGTTTGCTCGCTTCGGTGACGTCGGGGTCGTCGTAGCAGATTCCGATGAACTGCGTGTCGGGACCGAAGGTCTTCTGCAGTCCGGGGAAGCCGCAGAGCTTTTCCCAGGCGGCGCCGCACTCGGCGTACGGCCCCGTGTGACGGATGAATGCGACATCGATGGGTTCGAAGGTCTTGACCGTTACCTCTTTCATTGAGATTCCTCCCTGTGCTTTGGGGCAGGATCGCGGCCCCGAAATGGGGTCGCGGGAGGATCGGGCTCCCTGACGGTAGGCTCCCGGGGGAACGCCGAAACGGGC
>CALFXN010000200.1 GCA_937957815.1 uncultured Synergistales bacterium | reverse complement strand
CGCAAATCCCGGACGAGGTATCCGGGGAAAGCAGGCGACACGCGAGCCCCGACAGCGTTGTGTCGGGGGAGCGTAGTCGTTCGCAAATCCCGGACGAGGTATCCGGGGAAAGCAGGCGACACGCGAGCCCCGACAGTATCGAGTCGGCGGGACGTAGTTCTCCGACCACGATCCCGAAGACTTTGCATTCGCTTACCCCGGAAAGCATGCCCGAGGAAAACGGGAGAAATGGACTGCCCCCTGACGCAGAAGACGGTGTATCGGGAGAGCGCGCTTCTCCCGTTCCCGGTCGGATCGTGAATATCGCTCCATCGATCCTTTCCGCGGATCCGCTCGACATCGCGGGAAGCATCGCACGGCTCGGGGCCATGCCCGAGTGGATCCACGCCGATATCATGGACGGGCATTTCGTTCCGAACCTTTCATACGGTCCTTCGATGATCGGAGCCCTCGCGAGGAGATTTCCGGAAGCGATTCGCGATGTCCATCTCATGGTGGAGCCCCCCGAAAATTTCTTCCGGATATTCTGCGAATCGGGGGCCTCGTACGTGACGGTACACGCCGAGGCGACTCCTCATATTCACCGGGTGATTTCAGCCATCCGCGAGCTGGGGTGCCGTCCCGGAATATCGCTCAATCCGGGGACACCGGTCGAGACGATCTTTCCCGTCGTCCACATGGTGGATCTCGTTCTCGTCATGTCCGTCAATCCCGGATTCGGAGGGCAGCGTTTCATCCCTGAAACGCTCGACAAACTCGTCGATCTCGTACGAATTCGCACCGTCCGCGGGTTGTCATTCCTCATCGAAATGGACGGAGGACTCGGGGCGGGAAATATCGAATCGGTTGTCCGGCACGGGTGCGATATCGTCGTTATGGGAAACGCCCTTTTCGGAGCTCCGGATCCCGGAGCGGCATGGGTGAAAGTAACCGGAATCGCAAAGGAGGCAGCTGTCGGTGTCTATTGATGTTGGCCAGAATGAACTGATAGAGCTTGGCGCACGGATCCGGACGATCCGCGAGGAACGCGGGCTGCACCTCGATGACATTGTCGAGATGACCCGCATCCGGAAGCAGTTTCTCGAAGGCATCGAACGGGGGGATTATGCGGAGTTTCCCGGGGACGTCTACGTACGGGGATTTGTCCGGACGTACCTGAAGACGCTCGATGCGGAGTCTCTCTGGGATGAAATCGGGCATCTCTTCAGGGAGGGGCAGCCGGAGGGCGGCGAGCCGATTCCCCTCGGATCATGCACGCCTCCTGCGCGCGGATTCCGCCCCGCATCGCGTTTCTGGATTTTCCTTCTGCTTGTCTGCGCCCTGACGGCTTCCGGATGGTACGTCTGGTACGCGTGGAACGGGAGACTCGTTTCCCCGAATCCGCCCGGGACGATGGACGGTGATGTCTCCCGCGACGCGGTCTCCGGAATTTCTCCGACAAGAGGAGTGGCAGGGTACGGCGGCCAGAAAACACTCTCGTCGGACACGTTTTCTCCCGATGTGTCGCTCCTTCTCCCGGTTTCGGCGGAGATGACGCCGACCCCGACGCCCGTCACGATTCCGGCCGTAACGAAAAAACTGGTCCTTTCCGC
>CALFXN010000199.1 GCA_937957815.1 uncultured Synergistales bacterium | reverse complement strand
ATTCATGCGCACGTGCCGCCTCGAAGGCATCATTCCGGCGCTCGAGAGCTCCCACGCGCTCGCGCACGTCTACCGCACGGCAGGGGCGCTTCCAAAGGAGAATATCGTCCTCGTGAATCTCTCGGGTCGGGGCGACAAGGACATGGATACGATCCTGGCCCTTGCGAAAGGGAAAAAGGAGAGCTGACGATGAAGACTCTTGCACAGGCGTTCGCGCATACGAAAGCGTTGATACCGTACGTTTCGGCGGGGGATCCGGACCTTGCGACGACCGCTGAGCTCCTTCAGCTGCTGGACAGAGAGGGGGCGGATATCCTCGAGGTCGGGATTCCGTTTTCGGACCCTCTCGCCGACGGCCCCGTCATCCAGCGAGCCGGACAACGCGCCCTCGCTGGAGGAGCCACGCTGAAGAAAATTCTCGAAATGCTCGCCGGTCTCAGAGACCGGCTCTCAGCGCCGAGAGTCCTCATGGGGTACATGAATCCGATCATCTCCTACGGCCCAGGGCGGTTCGCGGCCGATGCGGAATGCGCCGGCGTCGCAGGAGTCATCGTTCCCGACCTTCCGTTCCATCAATCGGATGAACTTGCCTCCCTGCTCCGGGACCGGGGGATCGACCTCGTCCTCATGGTGACCCCGAACACGACGCCGCTTCGCCTGAAGGCCATCGCGGAGCGGGCCTCGGGCTTCGTCTATTGCGTCTCGTGGCTTGGCGTTACGGGGGAGAGCGAAGGGCAGGGAGCGTCGCTTGAGGAATACACGGACCGCGTTCGGGCGGCTACGTCTCTGCCGCTCGCCCTGGGGTTCGGCGTGAACGGTCCGGAAAGGGCGAGGGCCGCCGCACGCGCGGCCGACGGGGTCGTCGTCGGAAGCGCGCTGATCTCGCTGCTCGAACCGTGCGGTACCGACGTGGCGTGCATCTCGGATAAGGCGAAGGCGTTCATCGGCTCCCTTCGCGAGGCGATCCGGAACATCTGATTGAAGACGGCTACCGGAGGGACGGAACGGGGATCAGTCGTTTCCCCTCCCTCTCCGGTAGAGTCGCTTCCGTTCCTCCGTGAATGTCCACCACGGGCGGGGAGGTTCGCCGTCCATGAAGCGGACGATCGAAATGAACGTATCCAGGACGCAGGGATCCTGACGCGTCCGCGTCTTCTCGCAGAGGGCGTCGTACAGCTCCCGGGGATCTCGGCCCCTGAGCTGCGCTGGATCGCGGATTCCGATCAGGCGCAGGTCTTCGGCCATCGAGGGGCCGATGTTCGGCAGGTCCGTCAGCTGCGCGACGCGTGCGCGGTCGACCTTTGTGGGATTCATGGCGGATCACTCCTTATTTATATTCCGTATCCGGGAAACATCGTCCGGCACATTCCGACGAAGCGACTCCGGTGCGGCGCGTAGGCTTCATGCCGATCCGGATCGGGGTCGACGGTGTCCAGCTTTCCGAGATGCTCCGCGATTCCCGGGAGGGCGTCCATCCGGTCGAGCGGGACGTCGGCGCTCAG
>CALFXN010000198.1 GCA_937957815.1 uncultured Synergistales bacterium | reverse complement strand
ATAAGGCCACGTGACTGGAGTTCAGACGTGTGCTCTTCCGATCTTCTTCTGCACCGCCTTTTCGAACACACGGAACTGCCGTCCCTTGTCCCGGGAATCGCTCCCCGTCTTTCGGGGTTTCAGGCTTTGCGGGCGCGTTCCACACCCCGAGGGCATCCGCCGAACGTTCGATTCTCCCCCGTCCTCGTCAACTGGCATAGACCAGTCCTGGCGCTTCGGTAAAAGATCAGCGCGTTTTTTTCTCTTTTCTCTCCCCCTTCCTTTCAGGAAAGCGCGCTCTCGACGACACGGCGCAACACGGGATCGCGCATCGCCATCGCTACGTTCGCGTACAGCCACCCCGTTTGGGTTCCGCAATCCAGCCGCTTTCCCGAATACACGACTCCCCAGAGGGACTCAACGTCCTTCAGGAGCCGGATCGCATCCGTGAGCTGAATCTCCCCCCCCGCCCCCGGGCGAACGTCGCGAATCAGAGGAAAGATTGTCGGGGAGAGAACGTATCTTCCCATGATCGCAAGCCTGCTCGGAGCCTTTTCAGGTCCCGGTTTTTCGACCAGATCGAGAATCCGGTACACGTTATCCTCGACGCGCTCCGCCGCAACCACCCCGTAGCGGGCGGTATCCTCCTCGGAAACCTCCTCGAGCGCGATTACGCTGCCGCCAAGCCTGTCGTGTACGGAAACCAGCTGGGAGAGCACCGGCGGCTCGCCGATCATGACGTCGTCGGGCAGTATGACTCCAAAGAACCCGTCGCGGCAAAATGGTTCTCCGCAAGAGACGGCATGTCCCAACCCCAACGGCTCCGGCTGGCGCGCATAGACGATGTTTTTCCCCTCGGACACGCTCCGGACCCTTTCGAGAAGTTCCTTCTTTCCCCTCTGCTCGAGCAACGCTTCGAGCTCCCAGGAACGATCGAAATAATCCTCCATCGATCGTTTCGTTCTTCCAGTGATGATGACGATATCGCTGCATCCCGAGGCGACGGCCTCTTCGACTCCGTAGGAGATGATCGGACGGTCGACAAGTGGTAGCATTTCCTTCGGCGTTTCTTTCGTTGCGGGAAGAAAACGCGTTCCAAGTCCGGCTGCAGGGAACAGGCACTTTGAAACGGGCGCTTTCATATCGGTCATGCGATGATTCACCGCGAAACAGCCTCCTTAGAATGTGGAGAGACTTCTTTTCCGTTGATGGAACGGATGCGTTCGAGAATGATTTCCGACACTTCGCGCATTTTGTCCGGATCCTTCGCTTCGACCAGAACGCGGAGAAGAGGTTCGGTCCCCGACGGCCGTATCAACACGCGTCCTTCGTCTCCGAGCATATCCGCCGCAGACTGCGATATTTCGCGGATCCTGTCGAAGCTCAATCTCGATTCGCGTGACATCTCGACGTTCCGAAGCAGTTGCGGATATCGGCCGAAACGATCGACGAGCGTGGAAATATCTTCTCCCAGTTCAGCGCATGCACGCAGAAAGAGGAATCCCGTGCAAAGCCCGTCACCGGTCATGACGAACTGCGACAGGATGATATGTCCCGATTGTTCACCGCCGAGAGCGGCTCCGTGATGCCTCATCGTCTCCATGACGTACCTGTCGCCGACGGGACAACGAAAGACCTCGATCCCTTCCGCTACGAGATGTTCCTCGAGCGCCATGTTGCTCATGACAGTCGCTACAACCCCGCTGCCGAGCGACCCGGAACGCGACAACCAGCGTCCGAGAACCCACAGCATGATATCGCCGGCGATGATTCTCCCGCAGC
>CALFXN010000197.1 GCA_937957815.1 uncultured Synergistales bacterium | reverse complement strand
CCACCGAGATCTACACTCTTTCCCTACACGACGCTCTTCCGATCTCTCCGGCGACCTTCCCCCGGCTCTCGCCCATGAGCCGTCCGATGCGCTTCTCCATGGATTCATCAAGCGTGCCGTGCGCCCCTGCATGACCGCCAGCGGCCCCGGAGATACCGGAAACATACGCGGCGTTCCGCCGCATCGCCGTATTATCTGCCATGAGTGTCCGCCCACCGGAGAAGATCTTCCGCGACGAACTCGCGCATCCCTCCCGGGACGACGTAGTCCGCTTCGAGCAGCCTGGAATCGAAGGGAGGTCCGGGAAATGTCGGGATGACGGCACATCGCATTCCGGCGCGTTTCGCGGCTATCACGCCGTATACGGCATCCTCGACGACCAGCGTGTTGCGCGGCGCGGAACGGATCCGCTCCGCCGCTTCGAGGAAGACGTCCGGTTCAGGCTTGCCGTTCGGGACTTCCTCCGAAGAGACCGTCGCCCCGAAGTATCGTCGCAGCCCGGTAATCCCGAGAACTTCCCGGATGACGGCAGGAGACGATCCCGACGCGACGGCCATAGGGACTCCTCTTGCGAAAAACCCCTCGATGAGAGCCCGCATCTCAGGAAAGACGCTCGTATCCGAACGAGCGATCGCGAGATACTCCCGGTTCTTCTCCTCGAGAAGCGCGTCCGGTGTGTCGGCAAGACCGAATTCCGCGATGAACCGCTCCATGATGTAGCGATTGCCGTACCCGATGAAGCGTCCCTTGTCTTCCCGCGTCAACGCGACTCCCCTTCGCGCGAGGATCCTCACGTCGGACTGGTAGTAGTTCTCCTCGCTGTCGACGATCGTCCCGTCCAGATCGAACACGACGCCCCGTATCGGGGATGATTCCGAATTCATAGACATGCACCCCATCTCTTCGCGTTTTGCGTATAATACAGTGATGAACGGATATGACATTCAGATCTGAAAAAGGGGGTCATACCATGTCCACCTGGCTGAAGCTGTTCGGAGCGATCGGACTCTCCATCGCTCTCGCGTGCGTCCCATATCCCTTGTATGCGGGTCCCGCACCGACCGGCGACTTTACTGTCGCGGCATTCTCTCCCGTCGGACTCGTCCAGGGACGTCCCACTCTGAGGGTTTCATTTTCGGCTCCGGTAGTGGACAGGTCCGTCATCAACAAACCCGTCGCGCCGGAGAAGTTTCCGCTGATCGCGACTCCGTGGCTCGCGGGCGAAGGAAAGTGGACCGACCCCGCGACGTTCGTCTTCACGCCGCTCTCAAACCTCGCGCGGGCGACGAAATACCGCGTCATGATCGACGAAAACCTGCGCGACGTGAACGGACGCCTGATCGCCGGACGGCAGATATTCGAATTCTACACCGATCCTTTGCGTTTTTTGAAAGCCCGTCAGGTGGACCTGACGCAGAACAACAACGTGGTCATCGAACTGTCGTTTTCGATGCCGGTCTCGCCCGTCAGGATCCGCGGTTTCCTGAACGTCCTGAACGACAAGGGGCAATATCTCTCCTATTCCGTACGGGGAACGGTCCCCGCTCCGACGGTCGTCGTCACGACACAAGCATATCAGGGTCCGAAGGTGGTCGTCGACATCGCTCCGGGTCTCGTCGGCGCCGCCGGTCCGATGGGCCTCGAGAAGCCCGTGAAAGAGGAGCTCTCCATCTCCCGCGAGCTCGACATCCGGGAGGCGAACCCGCAGTCCCGATACCCGGAAAAGAGCGGGATCTTCATTTCGACGTCGGTTCCGCCCGACATGCGTTCGCTGCCGCGGTTCATCGAACTCTCTCCGAAGATGGACTTCACCGTGGAACCGGAATACAACGGATTTTCGATTCAGGGCGACTTCAAACCCAGGCAGCGGGTGACCGTCACGATCCGGAAGGGTCTTCCCGCCCAGCAGGGGAAACCGCTGAAGGAGGATTTCAAAAAGGCGTTCATCTTCCCGGATATGGACCCTGCCATCAACTTTCCCGCATCGGGGACCTTCCTCTCCCCGACAGGAGAGTTGCGCATCCCGATCGAGACGGTGAATATGGAGGAGGTCACGCTGACGCTGTGGCGGCTTTACGAGAATAACATTCCGCTCGCGTTGCGCCCCCAGAATTATGACATGCTCCCGAAGGATCTGTCCCGTCTCGTCGCGAAGAAAAACGCCCGTATCGACGCCCCGTTCAACGAAACGGCGCGTCGCGCGATCAACCTGCGCGAACTCGCCGAAAACGCCAGGGGGCTATTCCTCCTGACGGCGCAGGACGCCAAGGGAGAATACTGGAGCGACGCGCAACAGGTCGTCTCCGTGACGGACATCGGAATCGCCGCGAAGGTCTACTCCGACGGAATTACGCTCTGGGCGAACTCGATCTCCGGACTGACCCCGATCGCGAACGCCTCCGTCCGCGTATACTCCTCGAGCAATCAGCTCATCTCCGAGGGGACGACCGACGCCGAGGGCGCCTTTTCGGCGTATCGCAGAGACCCGTGGGACGAACAGCTCCTTCCCTCGGTCGTGACAGTCTCCACGAAAGACGACGTCTCGTATCTGAAGCTCGACCAGAGTCTTCTCGCGGAAGCCGGGTTCGATATCGGCGGACGCCCCTATCTGAGGCGCGGGTACGAAGCGTTCTGCTTCACTCCGCGCGGCGTTTTCCGCCCCGGCGAAGCCGTCGACATCGCGGCCTTCGTCCGCGACGGGAAGAGATTGCCGCCGGCGCCCTTCCCGCTGACGTTCTCCGTCCGCACCTCCACGGGGCGTCTCCTCAGGCAGGGAACGGCGATGCTTTCCGATCAGGGTGGCGCGACGTTCAGGGTCGAACTTCCGCGCGGCGCCCCCACCGGAACCTACTCGGCGCAGGTCTCGGTTCCGGGAGACGAGCGCGGATCGATCGGCTCATGCAGTTTCCATGTCGAGGAGTTCGCGGCGCCCCGGCTCGAAGTCTCGCTCCGCTCCGATGTCGCATCCCTCGTTTCGGGCGGCGCGATCCCGGTTTCGATCGCATCGAAATATCTCTTCGGCGCCCCGGCCTCGGGGCTCGCATGGGAAGGGGAAGTCCGCTTCCTGCCGCGAACGTTCCAGGCTAAGGGATGGGAAGCGTTTGCGTTCGGCGACAGGGAACGACAGTTCGAGCCCTTCACCGATACGCTCGGACAGGGACGGCTCGACGCAGGCGGCGCCGCCGCGGCCGAATACGAGGTCAAGACGGGACTTTCGCCGCAATCCATGCTCGACATCCTGTTCATCGTCCGCGTCATGGAGGACGGGGGCCGCTGGGTGCCGCAAGCCATGAAAATTCCGTTCTATCCCTACCCGTTCTCGGTCGGAATCGAGGCGCCGAGGGGTGACATCTCGCCGCAAAAGGCGTCGTCGTTCCGGGTCGCCGCAGTGACGCCCGACGGGAAACCGGCCCAGCTCGCGGAGATCCGCGCGTCGCTCCAACGCGTCGTGACGCACTACTCGCTCGTCCGCTACGGCAACCAGACGCGCGCCCAGAAACAGGAGGAACTGGTGCCCGTCCACGACGCCCAGGTCCGTATGAGCGGCGGAATCGGAACGTACCAGGTCACCCCGGCATCCCCGGGCGAATATCTGATCCGTTTCGACGATCCTGAGTCGGGAAGCTCCGCATCCATGCGCTTCTACGCATGGTCCGGATCCGCTGGCGCCGAGTCGGCGCTCCTCGACCGCGTCGTCCTGAAACCGGACAAGGAACGCTACGCCGTCGGAGAAACGGCGGAGATCGCGATTCGTTCGCCGTTCAAAGGGTTGCTCCACTTCTCCGTCGAGACCGACAGAGAGGTCTTCCGAAAGATCGTCCGCGTGGACGATACGTCCACGACCGTGAAATTCCTCGTAACCGAGGAGATGGGGCCGAACGCCTACTGCGTCGTCTCGGCGATCCGTCCCGTCGTCGCGGACGAGGAATGGGGACCGCACCGCGCCGTCGGCGTGGTTCCGATCGCAGTCGATCAGTCGCCCGCGCGTCTCGACGTCGCCCTCGCCGCCCCCGAGACGATCGTACCCGGGGCACCCCTCGTCGTCGACGTATCGCTTCGCACACCCGACGGTTCTCCGGTCTCGGGCGAGGTGGCCGTCGCGCTTGTCGACGAAGGGGTCCTTTCTCTGACTGATTTCGCGACGCCCGACCCGTGGGCGTTTTTCACGGCCAGGCGGGCGCTCGGAACGGGAATCTTCGACCTGTACGACCAGCTCATGCCGCTCGAATCCCGGACGACAGCCCTTCTTCACCCCGCCGGAGGAGCGGGAGAAGACGCCATGGCGGCGCTCCGTGCGAACCTCTCGCCGGTCGAGGCACGCCGCTTCAGAATCCTGTCGATCTTCGTCCCATCCCTTCGGACGGACGCGTCCGGCAAGATTTCCACAACCATCGATATCCCGGAATTCAGCGGCAAGGGACGTCTGATGGCGATCGCCGTCGCCGGAGCGCAGTCCGGATCCGCACAGCGTATGGTCCAGATCGCGCGCGACGTCGTCGTCGAACCGACGCTGCCGCGCGCCGCGGCGCCGGGAGATTCGTTCGTCATGCCCGTGAAGGTCTTCACGACGCGAAACGGCGAAACATCGGTCTCACTGAAGGTGACGACAACAGGCAGCCTGTCGGTGAAGGGCGCTTCGGAAACGACTGTCCGCCTGCAGGGCGACAGGAAGGACGATCTCGCGTTCTTTACGATCAGGGCCGGAGACGAGGCGGGGATCTCGTCCGTCACGGTCGAGGCCGCGTGGGGAACGGAGACGCACTCCGAGACGACTGAGCTCGCCGTTCGTCCCTCGTCCCCGAGAGTGACGATGTCAGGTTCCGGCATCGTGTCGGGCGATTCCGGCTCGACGATCGACCTTCCCGCCGGATGGCTCAGGGGAACGCAGCAGGGTGTCTTCGTCGTCGGAGCGTCGCCGGCCGTCGATCTCGCGCGCGCGGCGCAGTTCCTGATGTCCTACCCCTACGGCTGTCTCGAACAGACCATTTCCGGAGCATGGCCCATTCTCGCCTCACCGGCGATCGCCGCGGACATCGATCCCGACCTCGTGAACGCCGAAGAACGGAACCGCGCCATGGACCGCATTATCCGATCCGTCCAGGCGCTGCAGCTGTACGACGGATCGTTCACCGCCTGGCCGGGAGAAACCTCCACGAGCACGTGGAACAGCGTCTATGCGACCCACTTCCTGTTCGAAGCGAAAAAAGGCGGCTTCCGGTTCCCGGACGAGGTTCTTGACGCATCCCTGAACTGGCTGAAACAGCTTCTCGGCCGCGAGGAAGATCCGGAGGCCGACGAAGGCCGGAGCGTCAACACGTCGAAGGCGTACGCGTCCTACGTCCTCGCGCTCGCCGGAGAAGCGCCGCTCGGATGGATGATGCACCTCGCGGACAGTATCGATTCGCTCTATCCGTCGGGCCGGTTGCTGCTCGCGGCCGCGTACGCGACGGCGAACCAGCCGCAGGTGGCGAAGCGCATTCTCGGCGGCATAGCGCCTTCGACGATCGCCCCGCAGAGCAGCGGAACTCTCGAGTCGGGCGTCCGCAACAACGCGCTGCATCTCCTTGCGTGGACTGCGGTCGACCCGATGTCGGCAGAGGCGATGTCGGTCGCCCGGACACTGATGTCGTCGCTTTCCGGCAATCAGTGGCGTACGACGCAGGAAAACGGAATGGGAGTTCTCGCGCTCTCGCGATTCCTCGAAAAAACGGAAAACGCGAGAAAACCCGTCGAAGCGACCGTGAAAGACGCGTCCGGAAAGAACATCGCGTCCATGGCCGTCGGGGGGAAGGCCTCGGCATCCATCGGTCCGGACGCTCCTTCGTCGCTCTCCGTCGTCACGAAGGGCGCCGGAAGCGTATACTACTCATGGGCTCTTTCAGGCGTCCCGGTGAAACCCGCGAAGGAATACGATCAGGGAATCGGGATCCGGCGTTCGTTCGCCGATCAGGACGGAAAACCGCTCGCGCCGGGGGCCCTCAGGCAGGGGGCGCGGATCGTCGTCACGCTGACGATCACTCCGTCCGCACCGGTCGAGAACCTCGTCGTCGCGGACGTTTTGCCCGCCGGTTTCGAGATCGAAAACCCACGCCTTTCGAAAGACGAAGAGAGGACCGAAGCGGCCGAAAGCGGCGACAGGAACAGGGGCATCCGGGCCGAAATCCGTGACGATCGGCTTGTAGTCTTCATCGATCGCGTCGCGGAACCCATGGTCTACCGTTACGCCGTCCGCGCCGTCACCAAGGGAACGTTCTCGTTGCCGCCGGTCGCGGCGGAGTGCATGTACAACCCTGGAATCCGGAGCCTGAGCGGCGCCGGCAGGATAGAAATCCGCTAGGAAGCTTCCGTCGGAAACGAACAGGGGGATGTGTCGGTGCGCACACGGTTTCAATTGCGGCTTCTCACGACAGTTCTCCTGTTTCTCTTTGCGTCATGCACCGCCGCGCTCGTCGCGGCGGTGCATTGCGTTCCCCTCCCCCTCGACCGGATCCTGTCATACCCCGTGTCGCCGTTCATCACCGACCGATGCGAGCGGGCTCTCGCCATCCGCCTTTCGGAAGCTTCCGAGTACTGCGTTCCGGTTTCGCTCGACAAGATGGGCCGGTGGCTTCCGAGGGTCGCCGTCGGAGTGGAAGACCATAGATTCCGGAGTCACTTCGGCGTCGATCCGATAGCGCTTTTCCGGGCGATCGTCCAGAACGTCGGATCGGGGACCGTCGTCTCAGGTGCGTCCACGATTTCGAGCCAGCTCATCCGGCTTTCGATCCCCCGCCCGAGAACGATACGGACAAAAGCGCTCGAGTTTCTCCAGGCAATCTCTATGGAGCGGAACCTCGGCAAGGATACGATTCTGGAACTCTATCTCAACCGGGCGCCGTTCGGCGGAAACATCCGCGGGGTCCAAGCGGCGGCCCGCGCCTATTTCGGCAAAAACGCATCCGACATTTCGCTCTCCGAAGCGGCGCTTCTCATAGGCATGCTGAAGGGACCCTCCGTCTACCGCCCGGACAGAAATCCCGACAGCGCCCGGGCACGGCGGGCGAACGTCCTCGATCTTCTCGTACACCGGGGAATCGTAAGCGCGGAAGAAGCCTACCTCGCGGAACAGGAGGCGCTCCCCGCGAACCGCGGCAACATCCCGGACGAGGCGTTCCACTTCGTCAATCTCCTCCTGCGAAGCTCTCCCGGCCGGACGTTCTGCATCTCGTCCCTGGATCCCGCGGTGCAGCATCGTCTGGAACACGCTCTCTCCGAGACGATCATCGACCTTCCCCAATCGATCACCGCGGCCGGAGCCGTCGCGAACAACCGGACCGGCGAGATCGTCGCATACGTCGGCAACGCCCGCTTCGGCAGCGGCGCACCGGGGAGCTGGATCGACTGCGGCCAGGCTCCCAGGTCGCCCGGTTCCGCACTCAAGCCGTTCGTCTACGCGGCCGCGTTCGAATACGGACTGCTCACTCCCTCGTCGATTCTCGCAGATACGCCTCTCGCGTTTTCCGGATACGCCCCCCGGAATTTCGACCTCGTCTACCGCGGTCCCGTGAGCACCCGGACGGCGCTCGCAGATTCGCTGAACGCGCCGGCGGTCCGCGTTCTCCGGCTCGTCGGCGCGGAGGAGGCGCTTCAGCGCCTGCGGACATCGGGATTCACGTCGCTCGTCCATGGCACGGGCCATTACGGGGATTCACTGATCCTTGGTGGCTGCGAAGTCACGCTTCTCGAGATGCTCGAAGGGTACGTGACGCTCGCGACGCTCGGCATCCGGCGTCAGCCGCTTCTCTTCCGAGCGGATTCCATCCGGACGTCGTTCCGGACATCGCAGAGCCGGCGGGTCTTTTCGGAAGGCGCAACCTTCATCGTCGCGGATATTCTCCGCGATACGGGACGTCTTCTGCCGATCTTTCGGGAGGTTTTCCGACATGAAGAACGAAACATCGCCTTCAAGACGGGGACATCATACGGCCTGAGGGACGCCTGGGCGGCGGCCTACACTCCCGCCTACACGGCAGTGGTCTGGGTCGGCGACACGGCGGCCGCGTCCCACCCGAGTCTCGTCGGACTCCACGCGGCCGCCCCCGCCGCGCTGAAGATCATCCGCCACCTTTCGGAAGGACGCAGCGACTGGTACGATTCCCCGGATTCGGTTTCCCGGCGGGAAGTCTGTTCGCTTTCGGGGATGCCTCCATCCCCGCTGTGCCCCCACACGAAGAAGGATTGGTACATCGTCGGGGTTTCGCCGAACACGCCGTGCGACATCCACGTCCAGCGCGACGGAGCGACGGCGGTCGTATGGCCGGCGGAACTCGAGGAATTCGCGCGCAGAACCTCCGCGACCGTACGCGCGAAGGGCGTGACCGTAACGTCGCCTCTCT
>CALFXN010000196.1 GCA_937957815.1 uncultured Synergistales bacterium | reverse complement strand
CTATCGCTGGGAACGCGGACTTTCGCTGCTTTCCACGATCGCGCGCGTCGCGCCGCTTCTGGGTCTTCTCGGAACCGTCGTCGGACTCGTGGACATCTTTCGCGAACTTCCGTCCGCCACGGACGCACCGATGGCATCGATTTCGGGAGGGCTCTGGAAGGCGCTCTTCACGACCGTCGCGGGGCTGACCGTGGCCATCCCGGCGATCCTGTGCCATTCGTTCCTCTCTTCGCGTATCGACAACGAGGAAGAGACGCTGAACCGGGGCGCGGACTACATCATCTGGGAGAACATCGCCTTCCTGCGCCGGACGACGCCGCGAAACGCCGCGGACACGGACGCTCCGCGAAAGGAATGACGGCATCATGCGATCGTCGAGGCGGCGCGCCTCCCCCGACGTCGATCTCACCCCGCTCGTGGATATCCTCTTTTCATTTATCCTTTTTTTCGTGCTGACCACGTCGTTCACGCAGAGACATGTCCCCGTCGACCTCCCCTCCGGCCGGGGAGAAGCCGGCGCTTCGCAGGGAATCGTCATTACAGTCGACAGAAACGGGACGATCTTCGTCGATGGCGTACCGGTCACGGCCCAGGCCCTCGCGGATTCGTCCGACATCGCGCTGCCCCCCGGGAAGGCCGTCTTCGTCAAGGGCGATGCGAACGTTCCCTACGGTACCGTCGCAGGAGTTCTCGATCTCCTGCGGCAGAGGGGGATCTCGTCGGCAGGACTCGTGCTCGCACCCGGAGGCTCCCCCGGGCGGAACGCGCCGTGAAAACCCGTCTTTTCGTTCTCGCAGCGAGCCTTTTCATCCACGCATGTATCCTCACGGCCCTGCCCGGGTGGAATTCCACGGCATTCCGGCAATTGCCGGACGCGAAGAAAACTATCCGCGTCACGCTGTTCGCCCCGGAGACTCCGGCAACGTCGCAAACGACGGGCGGTCACCTCGCAGGAGCCGAGGAGAGGATTCCCACGACGACAATCCCAAAACCATCCGGGAGCACGACGACCGCCGAGGAGTCAGCCGAGGTTCTTCCGCCTCGAACGGAAGCCGGGAAAGTTGCGGCCACGCCTGTTCCGGCTCCGAAAAAACCGTCGCGTCCGAAGCCGGAACGGAGACACCCCGCATCCCGGATTCCCGCCCCGCGACCGGTCTCCGATCTCCCTGAAGTCGCGTCCGTCCTTCAGGATGCGGCTGGCGACGCGCGTCGGGGAGAAAGCGCGCCGAAGATGGGCGGAGCACATGCTTCACTCCCCGGGGAGAAAATCCGCGACGAAATACTTTCTGTCGCCGACGTCACCGTCACCCGGAAAGTCGCGCCGGTCTATCCGCTTTCGTCCCGCTCGAACGAAGAACAGGGGACCGTCGTCCTGATCGCGGATATCGGAGAGGGGCGTGTCGTCTCGGTCGAGATCGAAACATCGAGCGGATACAAACGTCTCGACGCGGCGGCCATCCATGCGATCCAACGCTGGGCTTTCGCGTCGGAGGGGCGCATTCGCGTCCGGATTCCCGTTTCGTTCAGACTCTCGGCCGCGGACTGAACGAACGGAGTCCCGTTTCAGGATCCGGGCGCGGAGAATCGCCTGCGAAGCTCCGTGGCAACTTCCTCCAGAGATCCGAAGCCGTTCGCCCCGCCCGGCCCCGTGATCGTCCACTTTCTTCTCGGTTCCGACGGGCACTCGAGCGATATTCCCGCGTCGCGCGAATCGGTCGGAATGCCCCCGGCACGCTTCACGACTCGGTCGGCGAGATGACGGAACATTCCGTCGCCGCCGAAAACGCGAACCGGTATGGAGACACCCTCCCGCAACCCGAAAGATCCCGCGAACGGGTCGTATCGTACCGTATCCGACGAGAAGACGCGCCCGACGCTTCCCGTCAGGAGAATA
>CALFXN010000195.1 GCA_937957815.1 uncultured Synergistales bacterium | reverse complement strand
TATCCGACGAAACCGCGCCTGATTCATGTAGATCTGTACCGTATTGAAGAGGGACTGGAAAACGATTTGGTGCTCGATGAATTCATCGATAACGGCGACGTTCTTGTCGTCGAATGGCCGGAACGGGCAGACGGCCTTCCTGGAAAGAACAAATGGTTTTTCGATTTTTTTCAGCGGGAACGGCGGAACGAACGGCTGATCCGCTGGGGCATCGAGGGGCGCCGGGCGGAAGAAGTTATACATGCGATTGTCACGGAACTGGAGGATCGACGGTGGGCCTATACCTTGGAATAGACTGCAGCATGAGATGGACCAACATGGGGTTATCGGATGAAAGCGGCGTTCTGGTTGAAATGAATGTGAATGCTGGGAAGAGACAGGCCTCGTTGTTGCCCGGAATGCTTTCTTCCCTGATGAGTTTTGGGAACGTGAGTATATCCGATATCACTGTCCTTGGAGTGACTGTCGGCCCCGGCTTCTTTACCGGAATCAGGATCGGGATGGCGTTTGCCGTCGCGCTTGCGTTTGCATCGGAAAAACAAATCGTTGCGATCGATTCGCTTGAGGTGATGGTGCAGTCGGCGGGGAAAACGGGCGAGATTGTCGCTCCTGTTTTGAAGGCGTCGCGGGGAAATCTTTTTGGAGCGGCGTACAGGATCGAATGCGGGGGAGCGATGCCCTTGTGCGACATTCGCTGTTGTTCTCCGCAGGAATTCTGCCGCGGCCTTGAGAAGATGGGAGCGGCGTACAGGATTCTGGCTCAGGATAAGGAATCGTATGACGGGTTGTTCACCGGGTCGAGTTCCGATATCTGTTATTCATTCGGTCGTCCGGGAGGTGGGGCTGTTTCGGAGCTCTGCCGCAAGAAAAAAAATGAGGCGGTGTGTCCTTCTGAGATTCGTGCAAAGTATCACAGGGCGCCCGATGTCGGGAAGGGATAGTGAGAGGCGGAAGCTTTTCCCGATTTTTTGTCATAAATTTCCCTAAAATACATCATATCTCATGCGAAAAATAGAGTGACGACCCTTGAACGCGGAATGCTAAGAAGTTATTCTTACACCGAGGCTAATTCGTATTATTCAGGAACTCGGCAATCGGGAAATGGAGGAATACAAAATGTCCGCGAGCCGTTTCGAGGTAATTGTGAACACGAGTTGGTGTAAAGGATGTGAGCTGTGCATCGGGATATGTCCGAAGAAGGTTCTTGTCCTGAACGACCGAATGAAGGCGGATCCGGTCCACATCGACAAATGCATCGGGTGTCACCAGTGCGAGAATACGTGTCCGGATATGGCCATCACGGTGAGGGAGGCTGGGGAAAATGCCTGAGGTTGCCTTCTGGCAGGGGAACGAGGCGCTTGCGTACGGTGCTTTGGCGGCGGGATGCCGGTTTTTTGGAGGCTACCCGATAACGCCTTCTTCGGAAATCGCGGAGATTATGGCGGAGGAACTGCCCAAGCTGAACGGACGATTCATTCAGATGGAAGATGAAATCGCCGGGATCGCCTCGGTCATCGGTGCCTCGATCACCGGCATGAAATCCCTTACGGCGACATCGGGGCCCGGTTTCTCGCTGAAACAGGAAAATCTTGGCCTCGCATATATCGCGGAGGTTCCGATGGTTCTTGTTGATGTCATGCGAGGGGGGCCTTCGACAGGAACACCGACCAAAGGAGGACAACAGGATGTCATGCAGGCCCGCTGGGGAACCCATGGCGATCATGCGAGTATTTGTTACGCTCCGTCCTCCGCGCAGGAATGCTACGAAATCGCGATCCATGCCTTCAACAACGCTGAAAGATTCAGGCAACCTGTTCTCATACTCAGCGACGAAGTCATTGCGCATATGAGAGAAAAAGTTCTCGTTCCGGAAAAGGAAAGTATCGAGATCGTCAACAGAAAGCGTCCCGTGGATGTGCCGGAGAAGTTCGTTCCGTATCGGCCGGACCCGAAAGACGATCTGCCCTGTATGGCGTCCTTCGGTGACGGATATACTTGGCACGTTACGGGGCTGACGCATAACGACTGGGGGTTCCCGACCAACAATCCCGAGGAGATCGAAAAGAACATAAACAGGCTCATGCGCAAGGTCGACCGTTTCCGGGATGAGATTGTCCGATACGAAACGGAGTACACAGATGATGCGGATGTCGTGGTTCTTGCGTACGGAAGTGTTGCCCGGTCCGCGAGGAGAGCGGTCCGGGATGCCCGGAGGCGTGATATAAAAGCTGGATTCTTCCGGCCGATTACGTTGTGGCCGTTTCCCGACAAGGAGCTCGAAAAGCTCGCAAGACGCGTGCGTACGATAATCGTTCCGGAGATGAACTGCGGACAAATGGTTCTGGAAGTCGAACGTGCTACGAAGGGGAAGGCAAAGATTGTTCAGCAATCCCTCGTGAACGGAGAGCTTTTCAAGCCCAAAGATATCCTGAAAGTTATCGAGGAGGTGGCGTAATTATGCCGAGTCCAGAAGTGATGTCCTGGCTTCGCACCCGTTTCTTCCCGCACATCTGGTGCCCCGGGTGTGGTCACGGTATCATTATGCACTCTTTGTTACGGGCGCTCGTTTCTCTCGAGAAAAAAAGGAGTGAGACCGTTATCGCTTCGGGGATCGGCTGTTCGAGCCGTATGGCGGGATATATCGACGCGTGCACGATGCACACCACGCATGGAAGATCCCTTGCCTTCGCCACCGGCATCAAGCTTTCGAATCCGTCATTGACCGTTGTCGATGTGATGGGCGACGGCGACTGCTCGGCGATCGGAGGAAACCACTTCATTCATGCGTGTCGCCGGAACATCGATATAACGGCGATCGTCATGAACAACAATATATATGGAATGACTGGCGGGCAGGCCTCCCCGACGACACCGAGGGGATCGCTTGCGACGACTGCGCCGTATGGCGCCATCGAACCGAATTTCGACATCTGCAGACTGGCCGAGGGGGCCGGCGCTTCCTATGTGGCAAGAGCGACGATAGCGAATCCCAAACAGGCGGAAACGTTTATCAAGAAGGGTATTCAAAAGAAGGGGTTTTCCGTTATCGAGATCGTCAGCAGCTGTCATACGCAGTATGGTCGTCGAAATAAGAGAAGGACTCCTATCGAAAACATCAACTTCTTCAAGGAAAATTCCGTGGCGTTTGAGAAATCGAAAACGATGACTCGGGAAGAGCTTGAGGGAAAAATCATCATTGGAGAGTTTGTAAATAAGGATGTACCTGAGTACACGGATCAGTATCTGGCGTTGATTTCCAGAGTCCAGGGAAGAGGAGAAAGCCGATGAGATACGAAATTCGCTTTGCCGGATCCGGCGGACAGGGAGTGATTCTTGCTGCCCTCATCGCAGGAGAGGCGGCTGCTCTTTTCGAAGACGGGCTGTATGTCGTGCAGTCGCAGTCGTATGGACCGGAAGCCCGTGGAGGAAAATCGAAGGCCGAGGTCGTCATCTCGACCGAACCTGTTGATTACCCGAAGGCGGTCTCGCCGAATCTTCAGGTTATCCTGACCCAGCAGGCCTGTGAGGAATTCTCGCTTGAAACATTGCCCGGCGGGAGGATAATATTCGACGATTTCTTTGTTACGAGTTTCCCGCAGGTTGATGCGTACCTCTACCATCTTCCGATAGTGCGGACTGCGAGAGAAAAGATCGGAAGAGAGCTTGTGACGAATATGGTGGCTCTTGGAACCGTTGCGAGAGTCCTAGAGCTGGAGAAGATCGTCAGTCCCGATTCGATCAGGAAGGCGATTTGCGCGCGCGTCCCGAAGGGAACGGAAGAGTTGAATGCGCGTGCATTTGATGAGGGGTATCTTCTCTTCAAATCGAGCCTGCATCTGTAGGTGGTCCGGAAAAGAATGCAAAGCCGCCGACGAAGTCGGCGGCTTTTTTTGAGAGGTTGTCGACAGTGAAAACAGAAAACCGGGTTGTTGCAATCGAATCGGTCAGCAGCGACGGAAGGGGACTGACCCATCTAAAAAACGGGAAAGTCCTCTTCGTTGAAGGCGCGCTTCCCGATGAAGAAGTCGAAGTGGCCGTTACGCGCGAGACTCGCGACTACGCCGTTGCTCAAGTCGTCCGTTATCTCTCGCAGGAAAGGCGGCGTTGTGTTCCGGCGTGCAGGTGGTACGAAACCTGCGGTGGATGCAATCTCCAGCACGCGACGTATGAACTGCAACTTCAGCTGAAAACGCGTATCGTCAAAGATGCGTTCCAAAGAATCGCTGGAATGGAGCCGATTCATGGGACTGACGAATGTATTGCGAGCCCGAGGGCCTGGAAATACAGAAACAAGGCGTCATTCCCCGTCCGAAAAACCACGAAAGGTGTGAAAACAGGTTTTTTTCGGGAAAAGACGCACGACATTGTCCCTCTCGATGCGTGTTCCGTTATTGACGGCGGACTCGAGTCCCTCTTTCGCAATATCTCCGGGACGCTCCCGCGTTTCCCGATTGCACCGTACGATGAAAAAAGGCATTCCGGATTGTTGAGGCACATTGTATTGCGTTCGGGAACGTTTACCGGGGATATCGTTCTCGGGCTTGTTTGCAGGCAGATGCCTGACGCCGCTGCCATTGATGCTTTGCGTGCTTTCCTCGGCTCCGAAGAGGTTATCCCGCGTGGCGTGTGTATCAATATAAATCCTGATCGTTCGAACGTCATACTTGGAGCCGAAATACGGAAGATATCAGGTGAAATTTCCATCCGGGAGCGCCTCGACCATTTTCTTTATCGGTACGGTATTGCGGATTTCTTTCAGGTCAACAGTTTTCAGGCGAAGCGACTGTACGAGTATGCTGCGGCGGAAGCCGGCGATGGCGCGAATCTCCTGGAACTTTATTCCGGAATAGGATCTTTGACGATGTATCTTGCACGACACTTCCGGAAGGTTGTGGCTGTCGAGGAATGGCCTTCGGCCGCTGCTGCGATTCTGCAGACATGTGAGATCAACGGAATCCGGAATGTTACGGCGGTGACGGGGTGCGCGGAAGATACGGTCGGCGGCATGACGGATTCCTTCGAAACTGTCCTGGTCGATCCGCCGCGAACCGGGTGCGATCGTGTGGTGCTGGAAGAGCTCGGAAAGAAGCTGAGACCTGCGAAAATCGTTTACGTTTCGTGCAATCCGGCGACCCTTTCCCGGGATATTCGTATTCTGAGCGAAAATGGATACGGATTTCTCAAGGCACGACCGTTCGATATGTTTCCACAAACGACGCATGTCGAATGCGTTGCGACATTGATTCGAAAGAACTCCTCCGCATAGAGGAAGTCGCGCTTTTTATGATCCTTTGAGCAGGAATATGCCTCTATGTCTGCAAAATAGGCGATACTCGATCGGATGACCTTGCAAAGCCTGCGGCGCAAGGCTATAATACCCTCCGTAGCGAGCGGACATAGCTCAGTTGGTAGAGCATCAGCTTCCCAAGCTGAGGGTCGCGGGTTCGAACCCCGTTGTCCGCTCCATTTTTTTCCCCTTCAAAAATGGACTTCATTTCCCGAATTATCCTCGACTTTATGCCAAGTTTGACACAAAATTCTCAGGGTATTAGAATTATCGGGGTTTTGTGACGGGATAGTGCCGTTTACTCTATAATGGTACGTACATTGGAAGGGGGGTGTAGTGTGTATGGCGTTGAACCTCGCGGAAGAGATAAAAGCTGTGGAGATGAGTTCCAAGAAACGAATCGTTGACGCGAAGGCTGAGGCTGTGAAGCTTGTAAACGCGGCGACGAACGATGCCGAGCAAAAGATCAAGGGTGCAAAGCAGAGCGCGTTCAAGGGATACAAGGAATCCGTCTCCAGAGTCGAAGCTGAAGCGGAGGAACGGGCGCGGAAAATTGTGGAGGCAGGAAAGGAACGCATTGCTGCGTTTTCGGGCAGCCACAAGGGGCGAATCACTCAGACGGCTACCTGGATTGCAGAAGAGGTGATTGCTCGATATGGCCGTAGCTGAACTCAAGAAACTCGATCTGTACGTGCACAAGTCGGTTTGTGACGATGTCCTCGGAGTACTGCAGAAAGTCGGCTGTTGCGAAATTATCAGCCGTACGGATGATGCGTCTCGCGAGGCTCCTGTAATGAATGAGCGATTGCAGCAAATCGACGGACAAATCTCCGACATCCGTTTTCTTCTTCGCTTTCTCGAACCTCACTATAAAGACCCCGTTTCTTCTCTTGATAGATCGCTCGGTGAAAGACCAATCTTCTCCATGGAAGAACTCGAAAAACTGTCGGCCGGAACGAATGTCGGTGACATCGCCGCAAGGATGCATTCGCTTGAGTCGCGTCTGATGGCCGTGAGGTCCGAAGTCTCGCAAAATATAGGCCAACTGGACCTTCTGAAAAAATTCCTGGACTTTCCTTACCCGATGGAATTTCTTTCCTGCGGGACAGAACGTGTTCGCGGAATATCCGGGACCTTGCCCGTCGCGTCGCTCCAGGGCTGGAAAAACGCTGTCGAATCTCGATTGGGAAAAGATACGGAGATTTTTGTAGCCCGAGTTGATGAAAAGGATCCGGATGTCTGGGTGACCCTGTTGTATGCGAAAGAACGGGAACCCGAGGCCTTCGAGATCTCTTCGAAGTATTCTCTTTCAAGAGTCGAAATTCCCCGCAATATGACGCAGAACGCTTCGGACGAAATCGCCGTGCTAAAAAAGCGACAGGACGCACTCGCCGCAGAGGATGCTTTTATAGTTCGCAAAGTCGGCGAAGAAGCGGAGAAGATGGTACCTGCGATACGAAGTCTGAGCGATTACTATTCTTCGCTCAGAAAACGTTTCGAGGCTCTTGATGACAGTATTGTCACGGAACAGACGATTGCCCTTCAAGCGTGGGTTCCGGTAAAGGCCGTCGACTTCCTCAAAAGAGAGCTCCTTCCATTCCGCGACAGCATTGAGATGGTTCTTGCCGATCCGGGGGAGGGCGATCTTCCTCCCACTCTTCTTCAGAACGCCAAAGCGGCGCTTCCATATGAAACGCTGACGAAACTCTATGGTGTGCCTCTGTACGGTGAGCTGGATCCTACTCCACTCTTGGCGCCGTTTTTCTTCATATACTTCGGTATGTGTCTTGGCGACGCGGGATATGCGCTTGTCATGATCGCGGGACTCTTGTACTTTCTTCGAAAGTACAAGAGAATGCCATCGTCTGTCAAGCAGTTCATGCACTTGATTCTCGGAGCGGCCGTTTCGACGCTTATTTATGGTGCGTTGACCGGAAGCTGGTTCGGCGACCTCGTGGACTCGGTCGGTTTTCTGAGTTTCCTGAAGCCGATCAAGAATTTGTTTTTTGTTATAGATCCCATGCAAAAGCCGATGACTATCCTTGGAATAGCTCTCACCTTCGGGGTCGTCCACTTGGGCTTCGGGCTTTTCATTGCGTTCTACGATTGCCTCCGGAAGAAGGATTACATGGCGGCCTTTTGTGATAAGGGTGCGTGGATTACGATGCTATCAGGTCTTCTCTTTCTCCTTGGAGGGGCCGCCGGAGCACTTCCTTCCGTGTTTTCTCCGATAGGGAAATGGATGGCGATCATTGGAGCCGTGACGGTATTCTTGTATCAGGGACGCGGAAAAACGGGAATCATGTCGAAATTTTTCTCAGGCGTTCTGGCCGTTTACGGTTCCACGTCATATCTGGGCGACGTATTGAGTTATAGTCGCCTGCTTGCATTGGGACTCGCATCTGCCGCAGTTGGTGTCATTATCAACATGCTCGGCAAATTATCGTCCGGGATTCCGTATGTCGGATGGTTTGTTGCGATTCTCGTTGTTCTTGTCGGGCATACGTTTGGTTTGGCCGTCAATGTTCTTGGAGCGTTCGTCCATTCGTTACGACTTCAATATGTCGAGTTCTTCAGCAAGTTCTACTCCGGCGGCGGGAAGTTCTTTTCCCCCTTGACCTACTCATCTCAATATGTCGATGTAACGGAGACTTCTGCTAATAGTTGATGTGCCCCGGCTCTCTTGGGCGGAAGTATAAATCTTGATCAAATTTGAGGGGAGTGTACTTAAGTATGGAGCAGTATCTTGGAATTATGCTGTCGGTATTGGGAGCAGCCCTTGCTGCCGGATGGGCAGGCGCCGGTTCTGCCATAGGAGTCGGTATCGCCGGCGAGTCCGGAGCGGGAGTGATGACTGAAGATCCAGGCAAGTTCGGTCTGGTACTTCTGTTGCAGGCTCTTCCCGGTACACAAGGCATTTATGGACTTATGACAGCGTTTCTTGTTCTTCTTAAGGTGGGTCTCCTCGGAGGAAGTCCTCTTGCCGTTGGAATCTGGCAGGGACTTGGAATTTGCTTCGCATGTCTTCCCGTTGCCATTGCCGAATATTTCTCCGCTATAGCACAGGGAAAAACGTCGGCCGCATGCATCCAGATGATCGCCAAGAGACCTGAAGAAACAGGAAAAGCAGTCATTCTTCCCGCAATGGTGGAAACATACGCGGTGCTTGCGCTTCTTACGAGCATCATCCTTCTCAACTCCATAAAGCTCTAGAACCTTTGAGGTGATGAGCGATGTCATTGGCTGAAATAAAGGCCAAAATCGAGTCCGAAGCGCAGCAAGAATCACGACGGATACTCGATGCGGCGCGTGATGAAACCGTCAGGGTCGGGAAGAAGACGGATGATGAGATCGCGGTAATCGAGTCTCAGTACAGGGAGCGTTTGAAAAAGGAAGAACCCGAGATATTCAGACGTCGCGAAATCGTTGCTAATCTTGACGTGCAGAAGATGGAGCTTGGCGTCAAACAGGAGCTTATTGACGACACGTTGAAGGAAGCGCTTCGGGTTCTGCAGAATTTGCCTGAGGGAAAGTATCTGAATTTCGTAAAAGCGCTTTTGAGGAATTCCTCACCCAAAGGCGATGAGGAGCTTCTTGTCGGAGCAAATGAGAAGTTCATCACAGAACAGTGGCTTTCCACATACAATGAAGAACATAAGACTCGATTGACGCTTGCCAAGAACCGGATTCCCATTTCTGGTGGGTTTGTTTTGAGACAAGGAGATATAGACACGAATTGTTCCTGGGATATGTTGCTTCGTTGGGTTCGTGACGATATCGAAGCGAATATCGTGTCCCGGCTCTTTTCGGCCTAGAGTGCGGAGGTGGATCGATGGCTCCGGCGGAGCGTTATGGATATACAGTAGCCCGCTTGAGGGCAATGGGAAACCGCCTTCTCGACGAGAGTTCCTACCAGAGAATCCTGGATTCGGAAGATCTGGATGCAGCAATGAAAGTCTTGGGGGAAACTGCGTACGCGGCTTGGATTGCTGACTTGAAATCAAATCGGGAATTCGATAAGGCGATTGAATCCGAACTGTTGTATGTCTATTCGGAACTCCAGAAATTCGTACCTGACAAGCGGCTTGTAGAAATCTGCAGAATTCCTTATGACTTTCATAACATAAAAGTACTGGTGAAGAGTCATATTCTTCAAAAAGAGGGACACGAAAGGCGATTCGATCTTCTGACGAAGCTTGGGAATATTCCGACTGACGATCTCGTTATGGCGGTCGAAAGCGAGGATTACAGGCTGTTGCCGTACGGACTTCATGTCGTTCTGCCCAAGAGCGTCGCGCTTTGGGAACAGGCGAAGAATATCCTCGAAGTGGAAAAGGAACTCGACGACCAGCAATATCTCATGATCCGTAAAATGGGCTCGGATTGTGCCATCCCTTCGATTCTTGCATGGACACGAGCGAAGATCGACGCGGAAAACGTCAGAAATGCGGTCCGTTTGCGCCGCATCGGTGTCGATGCCTCGTCTGCGGAGTCATTTTTCCACGATGGGGGATATATATCGAAGGAGAGCCTTGTGGCTCTGCTATCTGAACCGCTCGAAGGATGGACCAAGCTTGTCGGATTTACGGATTGCGGAATTCTCATCGGAGAGCTGAAAGAACTCGGTGACATGAATCATGTTCTTGTGGAGATGGAACGCGTTCTTGACGACTACATCACCAAAGTTCTTTCAAAAGCGAAATATGGAGCATTTTCTGAGGACAATATCATTCAATACCTTTGGGCAAAGGAAATGGAAGCCAAGAATGTGCGTATTTTGCTCGTGTCTGTTGCGAACGGCACAAATCGGGAAATGGTAAGGGGGTTGCTGCGACGTGTCCAGTAAAGAAGAAAGCAGAGCGATGGCAGCAATCGGAGATTATGAAACCGTTCTCCCTTTCCAGGCAGTCGGAGTCACTCCGTTCATCCTGAAGGACATGACCACCGACGAATTTCGCGATATTCTGCTCAAGTGTGTCAGGAATGAATATGCGGTGGTTTTTCTTCAGGAAGAATTCTACGTTGCGAACCAGCAGTTAGTACAGGAAATCAACGAAACGAGTGCCGTCAGTATCGTAACGATTCCCGGTATCCGTGGCGGTGCTGGGGCAGGTTTGAGATCCATACGGAGCAGCGTTGAACGTGCTGTCGGTATGGACATATTCGCCGTGAAATGAACGACAGAAGAATTCTGGTGGAGGCGATACGGAGTGGCCACTGACAAGAAGATACAGGGGACTATAGAAAAGATCTCGGGTCCGCTCGTCGTGGCGAAGGGTATGACCGGAGCGAGCATGTACGACGTCGTACGCATCGGAGCGTTGGGACTCGTCGGAGAGATCATTGAGCTCAAGGGCGATACAGCTTCGATTCAGGCGTACGAAGAAACATCCGGTTTGATGCCTGGAGAGCCGGTAGTGGACACGGGAGAAGCGCTCAGCGTTGAGCTCGGACCCGGAATGATCGAGCAGTTCTACGACGGAGTTCAACGCCCTCTCGAACTGATTGAAGAGGCTGCGAAGAGCCCGTACATTTCAAGAGGAATTTTCGTTCCCGCCATCGACCGAAGCAAGAAATGGGTTTTCGAACCGAGAGTATCGAAGGGAGATACGGTCGTTGCTGGCGATATTCTGGGTGTCGTTCAGGAAACGGTTCTCGTTGAACACAGAATCCTCGTTCCTGTGGGAATTCAAGGAACGATCGAGAGCATTTCCAAGGGAGAGTTCACCGTCGAGGAAGTCATTGCAACTATCAGGGACGGGAAATCCGTTCATCCAGTCGTTATGTTGCAAAAATGGCCGGTTCGGAAGGGACGACCGGTCGCAAAGAGACTTCCTCCCGTGACTCCGATGACGACGGGGCAAAGAGTCGTCGATGCCTTCTTCCCCATAGCGATGGGTGGAACCGCCTGTGTACCTGGCCCCTTCGGCTCCGGGAAGACCGATATTCAGCACTACCTCGCCAAATGAGCGGAAGCCGAAATAGTCGTCTATGTCGTCTGCGGAGAACGTGGAAACGAAATGA
>CALFXN010000194.1 GCA_937957815.1 uncultured Synergistales bacterium | reverse complement strand
CGAAGACAGGAACAAAAGCAGTCCTCGGAACGATCGGGGCCGAAGGCTTGGCGAACGAGGGTGAATTCCGGATCTGGGTCGGCGACGTGTACGCCTCGATCGCGATCAAACCGGCGGACAGCCTCTCCGATATCGCCTCGAGAATCAACAGCTCAACCGCACTCCGGTATGACGCGAACGGGAAGGCATATACCACGCCCCTCGCGACGGCAAAGGTGACCTCGAACAAATTGGTGATCACGGCCGCCACCGGAAAGACATTTTCTCTCAAGGACTCGAGCGACGCACTCCAGTACGTCGGGCTGAACGACTCCGTCACGATGCTTTTCCAGCTCGGCCTCGCGACCGAAAGCACCGACAAGGGCAAGAGCGGCAAGCTCGAATTCAACGAAAGTTCGTTCATGAGCGCCATTAAAGAAAACGGCGACACCGTCGCGGCCCTCATGACGACCGCGATGAAGAACATGAATACGTACATCGGCAACATGGTCGACGCATCGACGACGCAGGTCGGAACAGCCACTGGAACCAAGGGGCGCATCATCAGCCAGATAAAGTCCCTGGAAAGCCGGGTCGACGACATCGATGAGCGCATATCGAACTACGAAGCTCAGCTGGCGGTCCGGATGAAAGGACTCTACAAGCAGTACTCGGCGGCCGAAACCCAGCTTGCGAAGCTCCAGCAGCAGGCGTCCTGGCTGTCAAGCGCATTAGCGACTCTCAATAGCAAAACGTCTTCGTCGTCCTCATCATCGTCGTCGTAAACCGGACCGAAACGAAAAAAGGAGAGGGCTTCCCGGACCGGGAAGCCCTCTCCTTTTTTCGTTTCGCCTACTTTCCTTCCTTCAGGACGTGATCCAGCGTCTGCTGTGTCAGCTGCGCGAATCCGACCTTCCACGCAAGAATCGCGGCCTGCGTACGGTCGCGAAGGTCGAGCTTCTTGAGGACGTGACTCACGTGATTCTTGACCGTCTTCTCCGACAGGACCATCTTTTCGGACATCTCGGTGTTGCTCATTCCCTGCGCCAGCCAGTAGAGAATCTCCTTCTCCCGGTTCGTCAGGTCGAAGAGCTGGTCGTTATCTTCCTTTCTCCTCGAAAACGAGGTCAGAAGCTTTCCGGCCACGCGAGGATCGACGTACGCCTGCCCTCGGTTCGCGGATCGGATCGCCGAAAGGAGTTCGACCTTTCCCGAGGCCTTGAGGACAAAGCCGAGAACTCCGAGCGAGGAAAGGGCCGCGAGGTGCTCCTCGTCGTCATACGCGCTCACCGCGACGTAGCGGAGATTCTTCACGAGGTTGTTCAGCTCGCGGACGAGCTGGATTCCGTCCATCCGCGGCATGTTGATGTCGAAAAGCAGGACATCCGGCTTCTTCTCCTGGACGACCCTCACGGCCTCTTCTCCGTCCGAGGCTTCTCCGACGATTGAAATATCAGGCTCCTGGTCCAGCAGCTTCTTCATGCCGTCCCGAAAAAGTTTGTGATCGTCCGCGAGAACGATGCGTATATCGTTCATGTGGCACCCCCGCGTATCCGGTTTCATCGCGGAAAGGACGCGATGTTACCGTTCATGATATGCTATATGCAAGTCAGGCCATATAGTCTTTGTTCCACCGGAGTATAGGTAAAAAGTCCCATTCACGGGACAAAAACGAATTTTTCCCGAAGAAGGGATGACGATTCTTTTGAAAGGCACCGCCGGCTCTCTGTCACTGACCCCGTCGATCAGAAAAAAACTGGGCGCAGCGCTCGGTACGTTCTCGATGATCCACGACGGGGATCGCGTCATGGTCGGTGTTTCCGGAGGCAAGGACAGCCTGCTGCTTCTCGAAGCCCTGCTCCAGTTCCGGCGGTACAGTCCCGTTTCCTTCGGGCTGGCGGCGTGTACGCTCGACATGACCGGCGGGCTTTTCGACGTGTCTCCGTTTCGTTCATTCTGCGAATCACGGGACGTCCCTTTCTTCCTCAGACAGTATCCCATACTCGACATCGTCAAATCGCGGAACGAACGTTCCCCGTGCAGTCTGTGCGCCACGCTCAGACGCGGAATCCTCAGTTCGGCGACGGCTGAGGAAGGGTACAATGTCCTTGCATTGGGTCACAATTTCGACGACGCGATCGAAACGGCGCTTCTGAACCTTCTTGAGACGGGGCGCTTCAGGAGTTTTCAACCGAAGATATGGCAAACGCGATCCTCGGTGTGGGTCATCAGGCCGCTTGTCTTCGCGAGCGAGGACGCCATACGCGACGAAGCCGGCAGACTTGGCCTCCCGGTTCGGAAGAATCCCTGTCCCTACGGCGAGGATACGAGAAGGAAAGAAGTGAAGCTGCTGATCAAATCCCTTGGTACGGTGTATCCGAATATCAGGAACAATATGATGCACGCCCTCAGGTCAATCGACGGGGCGGATTCATGGCGCGACAGGACCGCGCCCCTCTGTCACGAGAGCGAGGAGAGTGCCGATGATCGAGAACACTAGCGCCACGGAAAGATATTTCACGTGGGATCCCCAGAAAGATCCCGCGTTTTCACCGATGATCGTCGGAGAGGGATCCATCGGCGGAAAGGGAAGGTCGCTTCTCTTCGCGATCCGGAAACTGCACGATTCAGAGGATCCCGGTCTTCGAAAAGTCGCGTTTCCTCAATCCCTTTTCATCGCTGTCGGCGTCTTCGATGCCGTCATTGCGGCCCTCGGGGGAAGCGAGCAATTCAGGAACATGATGCCCGAGGAGATCGAGAGGCGATTTCTCGCCGCGCCTCTCCCCGCGGAAGTGGCCGATCGCGTCAGGGAATTCCTCGTCCGCGTCGGCGATCCTATCATAGTGCGCAGCAGCAGTCTCCTCGAGGATTCTCTGAAATATTCCTTCGCCGGAAAGTATCTGTCGCTTTTCGAGTTCAACGGGGACGGAACGCTTGAGGAACGCACGGCGCGCGTTCTCGATCACATCCGCAGGATCTACGCCCGGACGTTTTTCCCGATCGCGGTTGCATACCGCGCGAAACACGGACTCGGGGACGACGGCATGGGGATCATCCTCATGCGCGTTTCGGGGAAATGGCGCGGCCGCTACTATTACCCCACCGTCGCCGGCGTCGGATTCTCGCGCTATCACCGGAGGTGGACGAACCGGATCCGCTCCGAGGACGGGATCGTCCGTCTCGTCTTCGGCATGGGAACGACGAGCACGAAGAGAGGGTACGCGCGGACATTCGCGCTCACTTTACCCTGCCTTCGGCCGGAAGGGCTCAATCCGTTCAACATCATGCGGCACTCGCAGGAGCACTTTCAGGTCATCGACCGCGAGCAGAAGGCGCTCGTCACGGTCGATGTCAAAAAAATATGGCAGGATATCATTCCCTATCACAGCTGTTTCCCCGACTACGCTCAAATCTACCGCCCGGACGACGACGACGGCTACTTCTCGCCAATGTCGAAACACGGAGCGACCGTCGCCAAGGGGGAGAAGGTCTGCTTCACATTCGAGGAATTCGCATGTCGTTCGAAGAGCTTCTTCGACAGGATGAAACGCCTTCTTCAGCTCCTCGACCGCGAAATGGGAGTTCCGGCCGACGTGGAGTTCTCCTTCCACCCGACGGAGGATGTCATCGAACTGGTTCAGTCGCGTCCGCTCTGGATCAACGAACACACCTATACGTCGAAGATCCCCGACATCGAAGCCCTCGCAGACCGGACCGTCATCCTCCAGGCGGACAGAATGGTGACGGACGGAATCCGGGAGAACGTTCCATTTCTCGTTCTCGTCGACCACCGGATCTATTCGCAGGAGACACGCTTCCACGAGATCGCGCGCGCTATCGGCGAGATCAACGGAATTCTGAAAAAGCCGTTCGTACTCGTCGCTCCGGGGCGCGTCGGATCGAGCAACCCGCTGCTCGGCGTCCCGGTTCAGTACGACGAGCTCACGAACTGCTGCTGCATCGTCGAGGTCGGCTTCCCGAAACAGGGGTACATGCCCGAACTATCGTTCGGGACGCACTTCTTCACCGATCTCGAGATCGACGGAATCCTGTATATGCCCGTGTATACGGGAGCGAAGAACAACGTCTACGACGAAGAATTTCTCGACGCCGCGCCCTACGTCTCCGGCGCCCATTCCGCCATCCGCGTCTATAAGGGCGATTTCTCCGTGTATACGGACGGCGACAGAAACCACGGTATCGTCACGGCAAACAGGATCGATCCCGCATAACGAGACCGGAGGCCGAGAAATCGGCTCCCGGCCTCCGGTCTCTCTCGTTCCGGCGTACCCGTTCGCGGAAACGCTCCGGCCCGGTCTTACGAGACTCTGAAGCGTCGCTCAAGAGAAAGCGCTTCTTCCGCCTCCTGTCCGAACCCCTTCTTCCCCATGAGTCCGTAGATATATCGCTTCCCCTGTTCGACGCCGGGCTGATCGAACGGATCGATCTCCATCAGAATGCCGGTCAGCGCTGTCGCGTATTCGTAGAGGAAGACGAGGGATCCGAGCGAGAACGCGCCCAGCGCGGGGATTTCGAGAAACAGGACCGGTTTGCCAGCTTTCAGGATCGCCGCGGCCGTCGAACGGGCCTCGTACGACAAGAGCGTGTGAAGCGACGAACCGAACAGATACGCGATATCCTCCAGGCTCCTCTCCGGAGCCGACGGGATGGCGATGTCACGAGCGGGTTCGGCAACCGACACGATCGTGAAGAGTTTGTCGTCGGGACCTTCGGTGTACATCTGGATCTGCGAGTGCTGGTCGATCGCCCCGAGGGCCCGGACCGGCGTCGACCCCATGCCCTTCTTGCCGAGGCTTTCCCCCCAGAGCTGCGCGAACCATTCGACGAAGCGTTCGAGAGCGTCCGCGTACGGCATGACGACATTCATATTTCTTCCCGACTCCGCGTGAAGCAGCGACAGCGCCGAGATCATCCATGCGGGGTTTTCCTCCGGAGTTTCCGCGCTCACGACGAGGTCGGCCATCGCCGCGGCGGCCGCAAGAAGCGAACGGACATCGATTCCGAGAGTCGCGGCGGAAAGAAGACCGACGGAAGAGAGAACCGAGAAGCGCCCTCCGACG
>CALFXN010000193.1 GCA_937957815.1 uncultured Synergistales bacterium | reverse complement strand
CCGAGGGGTCGACGGGGCGCGAGAGGAGATACCCCTGCCCGGAAAGACAGCCGTTTTCGCGGAGCCAGGAGAGCTGCGGGAGCGTCTCGATTCCTTCGGCGAGCGGGAGCATGCCGAGTTCGCGCGAAACGGCGATAACGGCGCGAATGACGCCCATGTCGCCCGCCGATTCCGGGAGCGCGCGCGTGAACATCCGGTCGATCTTGACGATCCGCGCCCGAAGACGGTTGAGGTAGCGCAGGGACGAATACCCCGCGCCGAAGTCGTCGAGCGCGACGCGCAACCCGGTGTCCCGGAGTCTTTCGATGACCGCTGCGGCGGAATCGATATCGTGGAGCATCGCGCTTTCGGTCAGCTCGAGGACGATTCCGTCGGGCGGCGCTCCGAGTGCCGTGATCGTTCCGATGATTGTGGCCGCGAAATCCGCCTTCAGGAACTCCGTCGCCGAGAAATTCACGGATATGGAAAGGCCTTCCCCCCCCGGCAGCGAACGCCATTGCGACAGTCGCGTGCACGCGTCGGCGAGAACGACGCGATCGATCTGTTCGATGAGTCCGGTCTCCTCCGCGATGGGAACGAAGTCGCCCGGGAGGAGCATCCCGCGCTGCGGATGCTTCCACCTCGCGAGTGCCTCGAACCCGATCACCCGCATCGTCTGCAGGTCCGCGATGGGCTGATAGTGCGCCACGAGCAGCCGCGACCGGATCGCGTCCAGGAGCTCCTCCCTGAACGCGAGAGGGGTGGCGCGCCTTCCGAAACGCTCAGGGTCGAAGATCTCCGTTCGTCCGGTTCCGTGCGACCGCGCCGTCTGAAGCGCCGAGTCCGCGTCGCCGAAGAGGCTCCCGGTATCGTGGTATCCGGAGAGGTCGCGCACGACGCCGACCGAGGCGCTCGGCACCGTCGAATAGCCGCCGAAGGAGGACTGTGTTTCGATGACGGTCTTGAGCCGCTGAAGGAAGAACTCCAGACCGGATGCGGCTCCGGCGGACCTGAGCAGGATCGCGAATTCGTCTCCGCCCCAGCGGGAGAGGATATCGGACGGCGAAAGGATCGATTGCATACGTGCGGCGATCTGGTGAAGCGCGGTGTCCGCGTCCGCCGGGCCGATCCTCTCGTTCAATGATTTGAAACCGTCGATGTCGATCATGACAAGCGAAAACCCCTTCCGCACGGATTCGGGCGACGAGAGCGCCGCTTCGACTTCCTCCACGAAGAGGGATCTGTTCGGCAGCCCCGTGAGGGGATCGGTGTAGGTCATTTTCGCGAGCTGCTGTTCCATGGTGCGTTGTTCCGTCAGATCGCGGAACGTGACGGCGGAAAGTGGGCGGAGTCCCGCGTCGAAGGGAACGATGCGGATCTCCACGGAAATCTCTCTCCCTTCCGGACCAAGCAGTGATCCCGCGATCCGAGTGTCCGTCACTCCCGCGCGTTTCACGGTCTCCGCCGTCTCCTTCGCGAAGCAGGATATGAGGGCGGTTCCGCGGAGCGCGGATCGCTTGCGTCCGAGCAGACGTTCGGCCTCTCTGTTGACCTCGACGACGAACCCCTTCGCGTCGGTGAGAATCATCGGGGTGTCGGCGTTGTCGAAAATCGCCTCCGTCGCGTCGAGAAGCGCGTTGACGGAACGGGCGACCGCGTCGAGGTCCGGAACGTCCTGTTTCGGCACCCGCGTATCGATGCGCGCGTTCGATTCCATTTCTTCGAATGTGTTCCTGAGCCGGTCGACGGGCGCGACGATGTGCCGCAGCAGCAATAGTGTCGCCGCGAGTCCTCCGAGGATGATCGCGACCGCGATCCCGCACGCGAGCAGGAATGCCGTCCGTTCGCCGTCCGACGAAATATTCGACGGCGAGTGGAGCGACAGAAGCAGCACCGGACGTCCGAGCGGATCCCGTAATGCCCGCGTGGCGTCGATGACGCCGTGTCTCTTGATGAGCTTCGTTTCGTCGAATTTCGGGATGTCTTGGTCGGGAGAAAGGAAATCGGCCTGGATGCCGGTGAGGCTTACCATCGTCTCCCGTTCCCGGACGATACGGCGTCCGAAGACGAGCGTGCCGCGGGGGGGGGCCGGAGAGGTCGCTGTGCAGGATGGCCTGCGATGCGAAGAGAAACGCGTCGCCGCCGACGGAAATGAATCCGGATGCGCTGGAATCGTCGGATCGCGCTCCGATGAACGGAGCGTACCCGAGAATATCCCGCTCCTCGCGGGCTGTCATCGGGCGGAGTCGGTTGCGGTTCGGCTCCATGACGAGCGCGTAGTGGACGGTATGTTCCGGCGTCAGGATGCAGAAGAGATCGACGCGGATGTTCTGGAGCGTCGGAAGCGTCAGGTTCCCGGAGACGTACGCGTCGTTCGAGCCGGAGACGAAGTCGTAGGTGTCGTTCCAGGGGGCCCAGTCGCCGCAGAGCGCCCGGATATCCCGTTCCTCTCGGCCGATGACGTTCAGAAAGAGCCGGATGTCGTCGCGCGCGGCGCGTTCGTCCATCGTCACGAACGTTCGCGACAGCAGCGTCGCGGACAGTGAAAGCAGGACGACGAGACAGACGACACATATTCCTCCGAGAATGCTCAGGACTCGTGCTCGCAGCGACATGCGGGATGCCTCGCTTTCATCGGGGTATGTTCGAGTATCTTACGCTTCAGCCTGGGAAAGGGCAATTGCGGCGGCACTGTGTTGCCCGGTTGATGCCGGGAGAGTACAATATACACGCGAAGGGGAGTAGCTTTCCGGATCGGGTCAACATACCGGCGTGAAGCCTGGCCCGATCGTCGGCGGAAGACCGACAGGCGAGACCTTCGGCCCTCAGGGGCCGGATGTCTCGCTTTTTTCATGGGGGGAGAGCACATGCGGGAGTTCGAGATTTTTCTGTCCGCCGCGTCGCTGGCCATGGACGCATTCGCCGCGTCGATGGGGATCGGCGCCTGTCTTCCGGTGACGGCAAAGGTGGTTGGGCCCGCCTTCCGGATGGCGGCGGCGTGCGGAGCGTTCCAGTTCTTCATGCCGCTCGGAGGGGCCTTTCTCGGGAGTCGTTTTCTTGCGCTCATCGCGGACTACGATCACTGGGTGGCGTTCTCGCTGCTCGCGATCGTCGGGGTGAACATGATCCGCGAGTCGCGTTCGTCCGACGCGACGGTCTGTCCGTCGAAGGACCGGACGACGGGAATCGCGCTCCTCACGCTCGCGCTCGCGACGTCGATCGACGCGTTGGCCGTCGGAATCAGCTTTACCGCGCTCGGCGCGTCCGTCATGACGCTCGCGGTGGAAGCGGGAGTCGTCACCTCGTTTCTCTGCGCCGCCGGCGTCGTGCTCGGTTTCCGCGCCGCGTCCGGGGTTTCGGGGGCGATCGGGGAGCGGGCCGGTTCGTGCGTCGAACTTCTCGGCGGCGTGGTCCTGTGCTGTATCGGGCTGAACATCCTGCGCGTCCATCTGTGTGCGTAGCGTACAGACGACAAAACGGAGGAAAGACGATACAATAACGACACGGAAATGAAACCGTGGCGTCACAGGAGAATCGGCGATCGGCCGAACGGAGTGCAGAAAGAACACACCGCGAGGAGTTGATGCGCAGATGTTGACGGAGAACACCGTTACGGTGTCAGGCGCCCTCCACCTGATCCACGGGCAGATGATCCGGGAGAGCAAATCGGGGCGGTACGTTCACTTTTCGGTACGTCAGGAAACCCCTGCGAACGACGGCGGAACGAGACGGGATTTTCTGCTCGTCCGCGCCTTCGATCCCGAGATCCAGGCCTGGGTTCAGGAGCAGGCGGAGGGCACGACGGTTCGGGTCATCGGAGCCGTGCGGTCATCTCTCGGCAGCGGAGAGATGTACATTCAGGCGGTAAGGGTCGAGGCGCTGAGCGGTTCCTGATCGCGGCGGACACGGAAGACACGGGTATCGGGTGTTCGGGCCGGTCTTCGGCGCGCCGGATGCGCCGGAGAAGATGTTGGAGTGCGTTCTCATGCGCCGCCCTGCGGACGGTGCGGCAAGACGGAATGTGATTCACGGAAGACGGCGAAAGCGGAAGACCGGCGGACGGAAGACGGTGTCGGTCGCTTTTTGTGTCCCGATTAAGGAGTGACCGTACATGGTGTGGGAGAATTCGGTTCGTATTTCCGGTGCGTTGCACAAGGTCCGCGATGACGAGGGAAGGACGCGGTTCGGAACCTACCGGGCGTTCACGGTGAGGCAGGACTCCGAGGACGAGAATGGTGTTGTCAGGAAGGACTTCCTTCTTGTCCGGGCCTACGACCCCGCGATCAAGGATCTGATCGCCGGCGCGGAAGAGGGAGACCCGATCGCGGTCGACGGAGAGATGCGCTCGTCGTCCGGAAGCGGCCAGATGTACATTCTCGCGAGAGCCGTCGAAAAACGGTGAGACCGTGAAAAAGCGAGGGGGAGCCCCGGCCGGGGCTCCCCCTCTTCGTTTTCGTCCGGCTCGCGCGGCCGAAGGCACCTACATGAGCGCCTCGAGAGCCTTGAGCGCGGCCTCGTAGTCGGGTTCCTTCGTCATCTCCGGAACGATCTGGACGTAGCGGATGACGTCCTTCGGGTCGATGATGAACACGGCCCGGGCGAGAAGGCGAAGCTCCTTGATGAGAACGCCGTAGGCCGTTCCGAACGACGCCTCCCGGTGATCGGAGAGCGCCATCGCCCTGTCGATCCCCGCCGTCGCGCAGAAGCGCTTGATCGCGAAGGGGAGATCCATGCTCACGTTGAGAACGGCCACGTCCTTCGGCTGCTTCGCGGCGTCCTCGTTGAACCAGTGGATCTGAAGGTCGCAGACCGGCGTGTCGAGCGAGGGCGTCACCGAGATGACCTTGAACTTCCCGGCGAAATCGGCGAGCGTCTTGGGAGCGAGCCCCTGATCGAGGAGGACGAAATCCGGGGCCTTATCTCCCGCCTTGAGCGCCGTGCCGACGAGCGTCAGCGGGTTTCCGTGAAAGGTTACGACTCCTGTGCGTTCCATGGGTGTCACCTCCGAGAGTTTGTGTTCATCTGAACGAAATCAGTATAGCAGATAATACCCCCCGTGGCTATATGGCAAGCTTCCCGGGATTCATGATCCCGTCCGGATCGAACGCGGCCCTGACGCCCGCCATGACCGCGAGTTCCCGTTTCGACTTCGACGCCGCGAACATCGGGGCCTTCACGTAGCCGACGCCGTGTTCCCCGCTCCCGACGCCGCCGAGCCGCACCGCCGCGGCGACGATTTCGGCGTAGAGGTCTTCGGCCTCCGTCGCCCAGGATTTCGGCGACGAGGCTTCGGGCTTGAAGAACGCCGGGTGCATGTTTCCGTCGGCGACGTGCCCGATTGTGCAGACGCGGACGCCGCGCCTGGCGCAGATCGCGTCGGTCAGGCGGATCATCTCCCCGACGGCCGAGAGCGGAACCACTGTGTCGCCGGACATCGAGGCCCACGGGTCGACGGCGAGGATCCCCTCGGTCACCCCCTGCCTGACGGACCAGATCCGCTCCGCCTGCGTCCTGTTGTCGGCGACGAAGACCTCGAGCGCCCCGGCTTTCGCGAGAAGGGTTCCCGTCAGTTCGACCTCCTCCTCCATGCGCGACTCGTTCCGGTCCTCGACGAGAAGGACGAGGTACGCCTCCGCGTCGTCCTGCATCGGAAGCGTCGTGTTCAAACGATCGGTCGAGAGCCGGACCGACATCCGGTCCATGTATTCGCAGGCCGTGAGTTTCGCTCCCGAGGCGAGAAGCGGCACGACGGCGGCGACGGCCTCGTCCGTCGTCCGGAACGCGGCGAGGATCGTCGTCGCGGCGCGTTCGAGCGGTTCGAGCGCGAGCGTGGCGCGCGTGACGACGCCGAGCGTTCCCTCGGAGCCGACGACGAGTTGGAGCAGCG
>CALFXN010000192.1 GCA_937957815.1 uncultured Synergistales bacterium | reverse complement strand
GAGATAAGGCCACGTGACTGGAGTTCAGACGTGTGCTCTTCCGATCTGGCAAGCCGGCTCTCGGGCCCGTACCGCCCGGCATCCGCTACTCCAACCCGAATCTGCCGCCCGTGAAGTACGATCCGGAATTGTCGAAAAAACTTCTGGCCGAGGCAGGATACCCCGACGGGTTCAAGGCCGAGATCTGGACGAACGACCGGAAGGAGCGCATCGACATCGCGACCGTGATCCAGAGTATGCTCAAAAAAGTCGGGATCGACGTGAAGATCCAGGTCATGGAGTGGGGGGCCTACCTCGAGAAACTCAAGGAGAAGAACCACGACATGTACATGATGGGGTGGGGGACTCCCGTGCCGGATCCTGACTACGCCGTCTACGGCATCTTCCACTCTTCGCAGATCACCGGAATGAACAAGGCCGTCTACTCGAACCCGGAGGCCGACCGACTCATGGATCTCGGACGGACGCTCAAGGACGGTCCGGAGCGGGAGAAGGTCTACCATGACCTGCAGGTGCTGCTGCGCGAGCAGGCCCCGTGGGTCTACGTCGAGAACGGGGAACAGGTGGTCGGCATCCGGAGGAACGTGAAGGGCTTCGTGCCGAATCCCGCGGGATACCACAGGCTTTCCACGGTCTTCTTTGAAGAGTAGGTCGTTGAATGAACGACAGGGATCGAAGGGAGTGTCCGTAATGAAGTGGAACCGTTTCTGGATCCTTTTCCCGGCGGTCGCCGCGATTCTCGCACTGTGGTCGCTTCCGGCCCTCGCGGCGGGAGACACGCTCGTCGTCGCCACGACGTCGGACGCGAAGACGCTCGATCCGCACGAGTCCCCGGACGGAGCGTCCGCGCACATCATGGTGCAGATCTACGAAACGCTCGTGAAAGTCGGGCCCGGCGGACAGATCGAGCCGTCCCTGGCCGAGAAGGTCGAGCGCATCGACGATCTCTCCTATCGCTTCACGCTCCGCAGGGGAGTGAAGTTTCACAATGGCGAAGAGCTGAAGGCGAGCGACGTGAAGTACACGTTCGAACGCAAGGCGGCCATAGGAAAGATCAACTACGTCCTCGGAAACATCGATCTTGCGAAGACGGAGGTTGTCGACGACTCTACGATCATCATCCGGACGAAGGTTCCGGATACGAGTTTCCTCGCGCACCTGACGCACTGGGGCGGCGGATGCATCCTCAACGAGAAGGCGACGAAGGCCGCCGGACAGGACTTCGGGACGCACCCGGTCGGAACCGGGCCGTATGAATTCGTCTCCTGGGCGAAGGGCGACCGGATCGTCCTGAAGCGATTCGACGGCTACCGGGGCAAGAAGAGCGCGATTCCGAACATCGTCGTCCGCACGATCACGGAGGCGACGAACAGGGTCATCGAGCTCGAGGCGGGCGGCGTCGACATCTCCTACGCGATCCTGCCGATCGACCTGAGCAAGGTGCAGTCGAATCCGAAACTCAGGCTGCTCCGGACTCCGGACGCGGTCGTGCAGTACATGGGATTCAATCTCTCGAAGAAGCCGTTCGACGATATCCGTGTCCGGCAGGCGATCGCCCACGCGATCGACGTCGAGAAGATGGTGAAGGTCATCTTCCGGGGTGTCGGCGGTGTACCGAAGAGCGTCTTCGCTCCGTCGGTGAAGTACTACGATCCGAACATGCCGACGTATCCCTACGATCCCGAAAAGGCGAAGGCCCTTCTCGCGGAGGCCGGGTACAAGGACGGCTTCAGGTTCACGATCCTCACCGCGGACCGCAAGGAACGCATCGACATGGCCACCGTGATCCAGAACCAGCTCAAGAAGGTCGGCATCGAGGTCGGCGTCAACGTCATGGAGTGGGGCGCGTTCCAGGAGAAACTCAAGGACAGGACTCACGAGGTCTACCTGAACAGCTGGACGACGGCGGTTCCGGATCCGGACTATTCCGTCTTCGGACCGTTCCACTCGTCACAGGCCAGGATAGGGCTGAACAGATCGATGGTCGTGGAAAAGGATATCGACGATCTCATCGAAAAGGGGCGCGTCACGCCGGAAGGCGCGGAGCGGAAAGCGATCTACAGCTCCATCCAGAAGCGGATCGCCGAACTGGAGCCGTGGCTCCTGCTGCACAACGGCGAACAGCTCGTCGGAACCCAGAAGTACGTGAAGGGCTTCTCTCCCGATCCGGGGAGTTACCACGTGCTCCATACGGTCTATTTCGAGGAATAGGAGACCGGAAATGATATTCACGGGGTGGAGGGGAGGCTCCTCTCCGCCCCGTCGGAAAAGAGGCTGGGACTCATGTGGAGGTACATTCTCCGCCGTGTCGTCGCATTCATCCCCGTGCTTCTCGGGGTGAGCTTCATCATCTTCCTCCTGCTGTACATGACGCCGGGCGATCCGGCGCGGATGCTCCTCGGCGATATGGCCACGGAGGACCGCGTTCAGGCCCTCCGGCAGGAGATGGGGCTGAACGACCCGTTCTTCGTCCAGTTCGGCCGGTATATCCTCAACGCACTCCAGGGGGACATCGGACGTTCCTACATCACGAAACACCCCGTAACCGGAGAGATTCTCGCGGCATTCCCCGCGACGCTCAAGCTCGCGATCTTTTCGGTCATCATCGCCATCGTCCTCGGCATTCCGCTCGGGATCGTCTCTGCCATACGGCAATATTCGTTGTTCGATACGGTGGCGATGGTCTTCGCGCTTGTCGGGATCTCGATGCCGGTTTTCTGGCTCGGCCTGCTCCTGATCCTCTTCTTTTCGGTCCATCTCGGATGGTTTCCGGCCTCGGGATTCGATTCGTTCCGGGCGATGGTCCTTCCGGCAGTGACGCTCTCGACGCCGTCGCTCGCGGTCATTTCTCGGATGACTCGCTCAAGCATGCTCGAGGTCATCCGCCAGGATTACATCCGGACCGCCCGCGCCAAGGGACAGAAGGAATCCGTCGTCATCTGGCGGCACGCGCTCGGCAACGCGCTCATCCCGATCGTCACGATCGTCGGGCTCCAGTTCGGCGGTCTTCTCGAGGGAGCGGTGCTCACGGAATCGGTCTTTTCGGTTCCGGGGGTCGGCCGTCTCATGGTCGAGGCCATCAAGACGCGCGACTACCCGCTCGTACAGGGGGGCGTGCTCTACATGGCCGTCGCGTTCAGCCTGATCAACCTTCTGGTCGACATCGTCTACGCCTATGTCGATCCCCGGATCAAGGCGCAGTATCAGGGGCGGTAGCGGCATGGCGAAGAGACGAAGCAACGCCCGGGAGATCCTCTCCCGATTCCGCAGGAACCGCCTCGCGCTCTTCGGGGCGGCGATCCTGATCTGCCTGTGCGTCCTCGCCGTGTTCGCGGATTTCATCGCGCCATACAGCTACGAGGAACAGGACCTTCTCCTCTCCCTCGACCCCCCGTCGCGCGATCACCCGTTCGGTGCGGACGAGTTCGGGCGCGACATCCTGAGCCGTGTCATCCACGGCGCCCGCGTATCGTTGCAGGTCGGGTTCGTGGCGGTCGGAATCGGAATGATCCTGGGAGGACTCCTCGGTGCCGTCGCGGGGTTCTACGGCAAGAGGACGGACAATATCATCATGCGGACGATGGACATACTGCTTTCGATCCCGTCGACGCTGCTCGCGATAGCGATCGCCGCGTCGCTCGGTCCCGGTCTTTTCAATCTCATGGTGGCCGTCGGCATCGCGAGCGTTCCGCGGTACGCCCGGATCGTGCGGGGGTCGGTGCTGTCGATCCGCAACCAGGAGTTCATCGAGGCCGCGAAGGCAGTCGGATCGTCGGATGCGCGGATCATCGTCCGCCACGTGCTTCCGAACTGCATGGCGCCGGTCATCGTCCAGGCGACGCTCGGCGTCGCCTCCGCCATTCTGAACACGGCGGGACTCTCGTTCATCGGTCTCGGCATCCAGCCGCCGATTCCGGAATGGGGGGCGATGCTGTCGAGCGGACGAACCTATATCCGCGATTTCCCGCATATTACGCTTTTTCCGGGACTCGCGATCATGATGACGATTCTCGCGCTCAATTTCGTCGGCGACGGACTGCGCGATGCGCTGGACCCGAAGCTCAAGCGATAGCGCGGGATTCGCCGCCGGACATGGAGGGACGATCGATGCCGGAACGGAAACAGGGACTGCCGAGAGCGCTTCGGCTGCGGCAGGGGAGCGGTAACGAGGAGGCGGGTGGGCGCGAGGAGGCTCCGGCCGAACGCGGCGAAGTCGTCGCGTGGGAGGTTCTCGTCCCGATCGTGACGAACCCGTGCATCATCGGGGACGTCCTGATGTTCTCGTGCATGGCGTTCGTCTTTCCGGCCGTCATCGTTCCGGTTGCCGCGAATTTTCTCGGGTATGTCCCCACGCGCCCGGGGCTCCTGGCTTTTTTCGGACTCCTCGTGATCATCATCGCCGCATTCGACGCGGCGTACCTTCTCTTCTCGCTCGCCGGTCTCGGGAATCGCTTCGCCGCGCGTTTCGTCATGAACTCGAAGGGAGTTTCGATGGAGAACGGACGCCTCGCGAAGGGCTCCGCGTCGGACCTCTCACTGGGGCAGTCCCTCTCGGCGCGGGTATACGCACTTCCCCCGCAGGCGCGGGTGGACTACAGGACTTCGAAGTGGCTGCCGTGGGACCGTTTTCGCAAGGCGGTCCCGCATGACGGCATCGGCGTCGTCTCGCTTTCCTCCGGCGTCCTGCCGCTCATGCGGCTCTACTGCGCAGACGACGCGACGTTCCGGAAAGCCGCCGGATTCGCTTCCGCCCGAATAGCGGCCGCGCGAAGACACTAGCGGGGACGGGCCCCGCGTACGACATCGCTGGAAGAAAAGCGGGGCTCGCCACAGGGGCGGCCCCGCTTTTCTTCCAGCGATGTGCGTTCCGAAGGCGGAACTACGCTCCCGCGGCGATCCCCCGGAACATGAAGTACGCGGCGCCCGCCATGCAGAGCCCCGCCCAGAGAAAGTCGAGCGTCACGCGCTCGCGCATGTAGAGGATGCTGAATCCCGCGAAGACGCACATCGTAATGACCTCCTGCATGACCTTGAGCTGCCCGAGCGAATAGATCGAATTCCCGAGCCGGTTGGCGGGAACCTGGAGGCAGTATTCGAGGAAGGCGACCCCCCAGCTCGCGAGAATTGCGACGATGAGCGGTTTCGCCCGCATATCCTTCAGATGTCCGTACCACGCGTACGTCATGAAAATGTTCGAGAAGACGAGAAGAACGATCGGCAGAACGCGGTGCACATGCATCACTCTTTTCCGGGAGATATGCGGTCCGGCTGCGAGGACCGTACGAGAAAGCATTCTACCAAAAAGTCGCGTAGTACAGAAGTAAGCGGGATTTCTGGAGAATACGAAAAAATATGCCGGTCTATTTGTTCCATATGCCAGAACGCATTGCCGTCCGGTGACATTTTCACCGTATCTCTGTTACAATGCTGGCATAGAACGCTCGCAAATTACGCTCGCAAATTACGCTCGCAAATTACGCTCGCAAATTACGCTCGCAAGGAAACCACCAGATCGCCAGATCGAGGGAGGAGTCGTCATGCGTGCCATCGAAGTGACACGACCCGGAGAACTCCGGATCGTCGAACGGGAAGTTCCGCCCGCGCCGCAGTCCGGACACGTCCTCGTCCGGGTCCGTGCGATGGGGATCTGCGGATCGGATATCCACATCCTTCACGGACAGAACCCCTTCGCGTCGTATCCCCGCGTCATCGGCCACGAGGCGGCGGGAGAGGTGATCGCCGTCGCGCCGGATGTCGCGACCCTGTCGCCGGGCGACCGCGTCGTCGTCGATCCCGTCATTTTCTGCGGCGAATGTCCGGCTTGCCGGATCGGCCGCAGGAACGTCTGTTCGAATCTCCGCGTCCGGGGCGTCCACACCGACGGCATGGCTCGGGAACAGCTGCTTCTTCCCGTCTCGTCGCTCCATGTTTTCCGGAAGGATATCCCGTTCGAGACCGCGGTGCTCTGCGAACCGTTCACGATCGCGGCCGAGACGCTCTGGCGGGGCCGCGTGACGGGGGACGACACGATGCTTCTCTTCGGAGCGGGCCCGATCGGCCAGGTGATCCTCCAGGGAGCCCTCCGCCTCGGGACGAGGGTTCTGGTCGCGGACATCATCCCCGAGCGACTTGCGCTCGCGAAGTGTATGGGAGCGTCGGACGTCTTCGACTCGTCGGCGGGGGATATCCGCGAATGGGTCCGCTCCGCGACGGGAGGCACCGGTCCTTCGGTGACCGTCGACGCGGTCGGTCGCGCCGACATCTTCGAACAGTCCGTCGAAATGGCGGCTCCGGCGGGACGGATCGTCGTCCTGGGATTTGGCCCCGAACCGTCGAGGATTGCGGAACGCTCGATCACGGCACGGGAACTCGACGTTCTCGGATCCCGCCTCCACAACGGAAAGTTCCCCGAGGCGCTCGGGTGGATCGAGCGCGGCGAGGTCAACCCCCGGGCGCTCGTCTCGCACGTCTTCCCCATGGAGGAGGCCGCCGGGGCGATAACGATGATCGAACGCTCTCCGAAAGAGACCTGCAAGGTGATTCTGACGTTCTGATTCCGTCGGGAACGTCTTTCGTGCGGCTATCCCCCCGACCGAAGGGCGGGGCTATCCGAAGGAGGGAACAGAATGAGGAAACTGGGTATCGTACTGCTCGCGCTTTCCGTTTTCGTTGCGTGTGCTTCCGCCGCGCTCGCGGCCGACAAGATCGTCCTGAGGTTCGGACACCTTGCCGACGAGAAGAACACCTGGCATCTCGGCGCCCTGAAGTTCAAGGAACTCGTCGAGAAGAATTCCGGCGGCCGCATCGAGGTCAAGATCTATCCGAACGAACAGCTCGGCAAGGAGAAGGATCTCGTGACGTCCATCCAGACCGGAACGGCTGACATGGGGATTTTCGGCGAAACGCTGACGACCTTCGGCGCCGACAAGACCATCTTCATGGCGACCCCCTACCTTCTTCGCGACGCCGCTCACCTTCACAAGGTCGCCGGCGGCGAGATCGGCAGGGAGATCGAGGCCCAGGTTCTCGAAAAGGCGAAACTCCGCGTTCTCGGCTACATGGAGCGCGGCCCGCGCGAACTGACCTCCAGCCGTCCCGTGAAGACCCCCGGCGATCTGAAGGGGATGAAGATCCGCCTGCCGAACGTCCCGATATTCCTCGCCGCGTGGGAAGCCCTCGGCGCGAAGCCGATCCCGATGGCGTTCTCCGAGGTGTTCACGAGCCTGCAGCAGGGGACCATCGAGGGGCAGGAGAACCCCTACGCGCTGATCTCGAGCGCGCACTTCTACGAGGTCCAGAAGTACCTCAACAAGACGTCGCACGTGCGCGGCTGGATCTACGTCTGCATCGGCGAGAAGCGTTTCGCGTCCCTTCCGGACGACCTGAAGAAGGTCATCCTCGACGCGGGCAGGGAGATGCAGGCGTACGAGAACACGCTCTTCCTCGAAGAGGAGGGCAAGCTCGAGAAGTTCCTGAAGGAAAAGATGACGTTCGTCGACGTCGATCAGGCGGCGTTCGCGAAGATCGCGAGCGAAGCCGTCCTGAAGAACCTGAACGACGGCCAGAAGGAGATGTACAAAAAGATCCAGGCGATCCAGTAATCGACCCGCGGCAGGCGCCCGCGCACGCGGCGCCTGCCGTTCTTTCTTGCAGGAGGTGCGATTCCGCGTGAAGGCTCTCAGGAACATATGCGAAGGAATTCTCAAACTCGGAAGCATCGCGAGCCTGGCGGGAATGGTGAGCGTCGTCATGCTCCAGGTCGTCGCCCGGCTCTTCTTCCCGAAGGTCCCGACGTGGACGGAAGAGGTGTCGCGGCTGATGCTGCTCTACACGGTCGGCTTCTCCGCGGGGCTCGCGGTCAGGGAGCGGGCGTACGTGAACGTCGATATCCTTACGTCGCGCCTTTCGGCGCGCGTGAACACCGTCCTCGCAGTCTTCATCGACGTCGTCCTCGCGGCCTTTTTCGGGGCCGTGACCGTCGAGGCGTGGTCCATCGTCGTCGCGGTGGAGGGACAGACGTCCGCGGCGCTGATGATGCCGATGAGCGTCTTCTATTTCAGCATGTTCCTGGCGGCCCTGACGCTGACGGTCTACCTCGTCGCCGATCTCGGCGGAGCGGTCCGCGCGTTCCTTTCGGGCGGAGACGCGGGAAGGGAGGCGCTCAAGCCATGATCCTCACGATGTTCGCGGTCTTTTTCCTCGCCATGCTGATCGGTTTCCCCATCGCCTTCTGTCTCGGCCTTTCCTCGGCGGTCTACCTCATCGTCGCCGATATCCCCCTCAATATCATCCCGCAGCGGATGTTCAGCGGCATCGACTCGTTCGTCATTCTCTGCGTGCCCGGCTTCATCCTCGCCGGAAACCTCATGAACGTCGGCGGGATCACCGAACGGATCATCGACTTCTCGAACGCCCTCGTCGGACGGATTCGCGGCGGCCTGTCGCTCGCGAACATCGCCGCGAGCGTCTTTTTCGCCGGAATTTCCGGAACGGCGGCCGCCGATACCGCGAGCATCGGCGCGATCCTGATCCCGGCGATGAAGAAGACGGGGTACGAGGCGGACTTCTCGTGTGCGGTCACGGCCGCGTCGTCGATGTGCGGCCCGATCATTCCGCCGAGCCTTCCGATGATCGTCGCGGGGACCGTCGCGGGGCTGTCCGTGAGCAAGCTGTTCATCGCGGGAGTCGTTCCGGGACTTCTTTTGGGTCTCGCGCTCGGCGTCGTGTCGTATTACATCTCCGTCAAGCGCAACCACCCGAAGGAACCCCCGATGTCGCTGAAGCAGTTCTTCGCGTCCATCTGGAACGCGGTCTGGGCGCTTCTCCTCATCGTCCTCATCTTCGTCGGGATCGCCAACGGATACTTCACGCCGACAGAGGCCGCGATGGTGGCGGTCGTGTACGCGATCGTGATCGGCGTCTTCGTCTACCGGAATCTCGGATGGAAGGATCTCACGAAGATCTTCCTGGACACGGCGATCACGACGTCGTCGCTCATGATGCTCGTCGGTCTCGCGAACCTCTTCGCGTGGATCCTCACGACGGAGCAGGTCCCGCAGATGGTGGCCGAGTGGATGCTCGACCTGACGCGGAACAAATACCTCCTGCTGCTCATGATCAACATTCTCCTGCTCTTCGTGGGGACCTTCATGGAGACGATCGCGGCCGTCATGATCCTGATGCCGATCCTTCTCAATGTCGCCGTCCAGGTCGGCGTCGACCCGATCCAGTTCACGGTCATGTGCGTCCTGAATCTGGTCATCGGGCTGAATACGCCCCCCGTCGGCGTCTGTCTGTTCATCGCCTCGGGAATCGGAAAGGTGTCCATCATGGATATCACGAAGGCACTCCTGCCGTTCCTGGCGGCGAGCTTCGTCGTCCTGGGGCTCGTGACCTACGTGCCGCAGGTCACGCTCTTCCTGCCGAATCTCCTTCTCGGCAGGTAGAAACGCAAACACAGGACCCGGAACGGGTCAGGGAGGCTACGGAACTATGGCGCACCCGTTTTCGCTCGAAGGAAAGCGCATTCTCGTGACGGGAGGGGGGCAGGGCATCGGACTCGCGATCGCGCGGTCGATCGTCGACGCCGGTGGCTTCGCGGTTCTCTCGGGACGTCACGAAGAGACGCTCGCTGCGGCGTGCAGCGAGCTTGGCGAACGGAGTTCCCGGTTCGTCGGCGACGTCGCGGATCTTCCGTCGATCCCCGCGTTCGTCGCGAAGGTCGAGGAAAAGGGCCCGCTCTGGGGGCTCGTCAACAACGCCGGGAGAAATCTCAAGAAGGACGTCGTCGACACGTCGGACGAGGAATTTCTCGCGGTCCTGCAGATCAACCTTCTCGGCGCGTTCGCGATGACGCGCGAGGTCGGCAAACGGCTTCTTGCGCGCGGCGAGGGGAGCGTTCTCTTCGTAGCCTCGATGACGTCGCTGTTCGGAATCCCGAAGGTCTGCGCGTATACGGCGTCCAAGGCGGCCGTCGCGGGACTGGCGAAGCAGATCGCCACGGAGTTCTCGCCCAAAGGGGTGACCGTCAACGCGGTCGCTCCCGGGTTCATCGACACGGCCATGTCGCGCAAGGCGTTCGAGGGCGATCCGAACCGGAGGGCGAAGGTCATCTCGAGGACCCCGATGGATCGTCTCGGAACGCCCGAAGAGGTCGGAATGGCCGCGGCGTTCCTGCTCTCGCCCGCCGCGAGGTACCTGACCGGCGTCGTGCTGCCGGTGGACGGCGGAACGAGCATCGGGTTCTGATCCCGGGGGCCCGCAGAAAAGGAGGAAGCGCATGGTTCAGTTTTCGTTCCGATGGTACGGCGACGACGATCCCGTGACGCTCGAGCGGATCGCACAGATCCCGGTCGTCACGGGAATCGTCGGCGCCCTGTTCGATATCCCGCCGGGGCAAGTCTGGCCGTCCGACCGCATCCTGGCGCTCAGAAAGAGCGTCGAGGACAAGGGCTTCTCGCTCTCCGCGATCGAGAGCATCCCCGTCCACGAGGACATCAAGCTCGGGCTCAGGGGAACGCGCGACGCCTATATCGACGCGTTCTGCGAGAGCGTCCGGAACATGGGGCGCGCGGGCGTCGGCGTCTTGTGCTACAACTTCATGCCCCTGTTCGACTGGGTGCGGACCGATCTCGCCATGCGGCTTCCCGACGGGTCGACATGCCTTTCGTACGACCACGACGCGATCTCGGGGATGAATCTCTTCTCGTGGGGGAAGTCGCTTCCCGCGTGGATCTTCTCCTACGGCGAAGAGGAGATGCCCCGCCTCGTCGACGCGTACCGGGACATGGGCGAAGAGGGCGTCTGGGAGAACCTCCGCTACTTCCTCGAACGCGTGGTTCCGGTCGCGGAGGAGGCCGGCGTTCGTATGGGCATCCACCCCGACGACCCGCCGTGGCCGGTGTTCGGCGTTCCGAGGATCATCACGTGCGAGGCGGCGCTCGAGCGGATGTTGTCGCTCGCCGACAGTCCGAACAACGGACTCGCGCTGTGTTCCGGATCGTTCGGCGTCAGCCGCGACAACGATCTTCCGGAGATCATCCGGCGTTTCGGGAAGCGCATCCACTTCGCGCACGTTCGGAACGTGAAGATCCTCGAGGGGCGCGACTTCCACGAAAGCGCCCATCCGAGCGCCTGCGGATCGCTGGATATCTTCGAGATCATGAAGGCGTACCACGACGTCGGCTTCTCGGGCCCGATGCGTCCGGACCACGGCCGCATGATCTGGGGCGAGACGGGGAAACCGGGGTATGGGCTCTACGACCGCGCACTCGGGATCATGTACCTTGCCGGGCTCTGGGAAGCCATCGGGAAGGAAGCTGCGGGAGAGGGCCGGTGACGGCGGCAAAAGGGCGGCGCTGTGCGGCTTTCGCCTGACAATGGCAGGATCGGACAGGGGAACGGAATATGATAGTATATGGCGGCGTTCCTGAAGACCGGGGCGCCGTTTCGCATTTCCGGCATCCGTCTGGAAGGAGTCGATCGTTCGTGAAAAGACCCGTTGAACCCAGGGATATCCTGCGTTTCCGTTTCCTCTCCCGTCCGGGATTCTCGCCGGACGGGACGAAGGTCGCGTTCTTCGTCCATCAGGCTGACCTCGAGGCCAACCGATATTCGTCGGACATCTGGCTGTACGACTGCGTCCGCGACGCGAGCCGCCGTCTCACGACATCCGCGAGGGAAAAGTTCTTCTGCTGGAGCCGCGATGGATCCGAGATCATTTTCGCGAGCGACCGCGCCGAAATTCCGAAGGGGCAGACGAGAATCTACGCGCTCTCGCCGGACGGCGGAGAGGCCCGTCCCGTCTGTACGATCGCCCGCGACGTGACGAGCATCCGGGCGCTCGGCGAGGCTCGCGCTCTCGTTCTCGCGGCCTTCGAGCCCGAGATCGACAATCCGGAGCAGGCCGACTATATGGTATTCGAATCGGTGCCGTTCTGCTCGAACGGCAAGGGGTTCACGGGAGGGAAGAAACACGCGCTCTGCCTGTGCGACCTCTCGACGGGCTCGCTCACGCGGCTGACGCCCGAGGATATGGATGTCGAACGATATCGCGTTTCCCGGGACGGGACGAACGTCCTCGCGCTCGGACCAGTCTACAGGGACGTCCGCCCGCAGAGAAACGTCCTGATGGAGATCGCGATCGACGGCGGAGACCGGAAAATCCTTCTCGACGGAGAAAAGGAAGGCTTCTCGTGCAAGTGCGCCGACTACGCGCCGTGGGAGGGCGCGGACGACGCGATCCTGCTCACGGGGAGCGACTGCCTCGCCCACGGGGTGAACGAGAACGTGCGGTCCCACGTGCTTTCGGGCGGGAAACGCGCGTGCGTCACCCCGGCACTCGACAGGGGCCTGCGAAATTCGGTTGCGTCCGACTGCCGCTACGGGTGCGCGGATCTGAATCTGAGCTTCTTCTCCGGCACCGGGAAGGCGTGGTTCGTATCGACGGAAGGCTCCCGTTCCGTCCTCGAACGGGTCGATGAGTCAGGGGCCGTCGAATGGCTCACGAAGACGATCTCGACCGTCGACGACTACGACGTGAACGGCGACAGGGCGGCTGTCGTCGGCATGGAGAGATCGGAAGAGCACACGTCTGAACTCCAGTCACGTGGCCT